>JAUSGO010000035.1 GCA_030649025.1 bacterium
GGCAAGTCCCAAAGAAGCCTTCAAGAAGCTGCAGGTACACACCAAGAGCTTCATGGACCGCGTGAAGAAAATACACCGCCTGCTCGTAGACATCATCAACGGCCTTAAAGGCATGTCCCAGAAGCCAAAGCCGTCTCCCAGCATATCTCCCTCTCCTTCGGTGAGCCCCTCTCCAAGCACATCCGTGAGCCCTTCTCCGAGCGTCTCTCCGACGCCTACGCCTACCCCAACTCCCACACCATCAGAAACCCCTACGCCAACTCCTACTCCTTCGGCAACGCCGACACCAACCCCGACGCCATCATCATAATTTTTTAAAGGATTCTTCTCTCACTTAATATTATATCCAACCCGTGCTTTTATGAACCCCGTTAGACATCCCCAATTATCTCTAAAAATATCGGGTATGTTCCATAAGGGTTCAGAAAATTACTATGTTAGAAACACAGCAAAAAATGTCTAACGGGGTGAACGATCAAACTTCCCAATTCTCAAAACCAAACCGAAAAGTTCGATGGCCTATTGCCGCGATAATCATTGTCGGTGCAATCGCAGGAGGTCTTGTATACGGTATTTGGCAGGCAGGCGTCAGTCTGCCAAAGTCTGCTCCTGCTGACCTTGGGCAACCAATGGCTTCTCCAACTCTCCTCCCCGAAGCTGATGAGAAAACTGCGGCGCTCTTACAGATCGGCAGTTCAACAGAGATTTCGGATATCGAAAAAGATCTCCAGAATACCGATCTTACAGGTCTTGACTCAGAAATGAACACAATTGGAAGCGAGATACCATAAAATCATTTTTTTCGAGTCGATGCGAATAAAAAAGCCCGCGATATGTCGCGGGCTTTGTATTCCTGGGGAATATACAGAATACCCATTTTGGGCACTGCACAATCCTTTAAGTTCATAGAACGAAAGGAGGGATTGCTTGTTACGGCACAATAGCGAATGTCAGCTTTCGTATTTCTTTGCTGTTCGTTTCGTCGTCAATAAGTTCAAGATACATGAGATAGCTTCCTGGGGCTTCCGCCACAAGGTAGGCATTGCCCCATATCATTGAACTTTCAAGCACCTCTCCGGCGGGCGCTTTGGCTCCAACGGGTACAATAACGAAAGGCACGGCAAAGAACGCAAGGTGGTGGCGCTGGTAATCTTCCAGGGTGAACGAGTAAAGACGTAGTGCCGAGCCTGCTTCAGGCGTATCAAGGTAGGACCTTGTAAGAACACCAAGAGGCTGCTCGGTGGCGACTTCAGTGTCGGGGGGGAGGTTCTTCAATGCCACAATACGCAGAGTCAGGCGAAGGCGCGGGAGAGATGTTCCTGTAACGAGAAAGAAGGGATAGATCCGCTCACCAACGCGGAAGACCAGTTCTTTGCTTCGTGGCTTATCGGACGTGAGCATTTTAATGCGTTCGATGAGGAGATTTTCAAACTCTCCGGCAAGACCCTTCAGAGCCGTTTTGTTGGCTCGGAGTTCGGCAAGGAGCGGGTCATCTTTTTTCAGCGTGTCCGCAACCGCATCAAAAGCGTCTGCCGCGGCGACATAGTTCATCTTTCCCGCCTTAACGCCTTCCGTCAGTTTTTCCTGAAAGCGTTTTTGCGCCTCCGGGGGCAGTTTTTTCAAAAGCTCCTCGGTGTGCGTAATAACTTCCGTGCTTTTTGCCGCGAATTGGCGCAATGTGTTGTCGAAAAGTAACGCCTCAAGGGTAAATAAGGGAGGGGGAGCGGTGGCGTGCGCAATGCGCGTCATTCCCTCCATACCGAACGCACCGACAGGGCGATGGTCGCTCTGATTCTGGAAGAGCACGCCCAAGAAGTTTTGTTCTTCCATGGGAAACGTTCCCACATAAGCAAGCCGCATGCCGCCCGGTGCCGTAATTTCTCTGCATGATCCGATAAAAGCCCGGAGAATATCTTCGTGGGTCAATTTATCTCTTGTTATGAGCTCCAAAAGACCTGAAAAACTGTCCACGAAAACATAGTAGATAGGCCCGCTGTGGAGCGCGTCAGAGTATTTCCAAACCTCTACCTCGGGGGCAAATTTCCATTCGGGTCCACGAGGTCCCAAGCATGTTTCGGGTACCTCCGATGCTCTAAGCGTATCAGGATTAAAACTTTTCATCACGGCGGACGTTCGATCTTGCGGCGGAGGCAAGCCGCGCTTTTTGCACACCACGTACCGGTCATCCATTGGCATGAACTTTCCGCAACCCGAGCGCTCATCCGCTTCTTTATTCTGGCGCTGAATATCCTTTTTTGTAACGCCTTCCCGCATCGGAGCCTTTTTCAGAGCTTCTTTGGCGTCGCGCAATATTTTGGTGAGCCTTTCCTTACTGGCTTCCCATGCTTCAATGAGGGCGCCGGCATCGGGTTTCGCGCCTGCCAAGCGCAGGTCGGCGATTAACTTCTCGGCCTCTTCAAAAAAAACGAGGAATTTTTCAACGTTCCTTCCGTCCCGTTCCCTCTGAAGCCGTAGATGCTGGAGCTTGAGAAATTCCCCGCGCTCTATCTGCTCAAGATCCTTCATGATATTCTTTCGCTGTTTTTCGAGCTTCTCGAGAGAGGCACTTTTTACCGTTTCGGGCTGCTCTGATTGGATACCCCGAACCTCTTTGGCGTATGAAAAAACGCCGCACAACATCAAAAGCATCAGAAAGTAAGCACGCATATGCACCTCGTCTTTTCAAAAATTGATAGTGTCAAAGGACCGTCTATCTAGGTCAACCATAGTATGGTTTGGTCGGGGTGTCAATGTGCACATGCTTGACCCGATAAAAAGGACGCTCGCGTCCACGCCTTCTCTCTTGAGGGCTTGACAGAAATCCCTCATCGTGTATACTGGTTTGCAGTGTAGGTTTTGCTACGCAACTTCCAATTTCTAATTTCCTAGCTTCCAATTATCGGAAGGTTGTCCATCGACCATATTGGTGGTTGGCAGTTGCGAGAGCAAGAGGTCTTCCTACGCAGTGTTATTGGATAATATAAGCAGTGTACATATGGCAACCAAGCTTTACGTAGGAAGTCTTTCCTACAGCACAGCGGATGACCGCCTGAAGGAAGTTTTTTCCCAGGCCGGCACCGTCGTATCTGCCATGGTCATCACCGACAAGTTCTCGGGCCGTTCCAAGGGGTTCGGATTCGTGGAGATGTCGAGTGACGAGGAAGCCCAGAAGGCCATTGAAATGTTCAATGGCTACGACCTGGACGGGCGCAAGCTCGTGGTCAATGAGGCGCGTCCTATGACCGAGCGCAAGCCCCGCAGTTTTGGCGGAGGCGGCGGAGGTGGAGGCGGATACGATCGCAGACCGCGCAACGATTACTAAATCGTGCATCGAAAAACAACACCGGGCTTTCGCCCGGTGTTGTTTTTCATATTTGTCTAGCGCTAGAATGCCATTTTTGTTTTCTGTCTCCGCAAGAATAATCGCGCCGTGCCGAAAAGGACCGCAAGAAGGGGAATGCCTATCATGATGCCATACTGCACCATTGTCTGCTCGTCCGATGAAGCAAACGTGAGAGGGCGGGAGCTTGCGGTTTTTGAGCGGATGGAGATCAATCCCTCGTTTTCCGCAAGCCAGTCTATCGCATTCAAGCCGAAGGCGATGTTTTCCGGTTTGCCGCCGATGACCTGGTCGGAGAGCATTGAGGAGCTGCCAAGCACGATAGCACGTCCCGTGCCGCCAAGAATATTTTTTATAAGTACTGCCACGGTACGCTCTCCAAGCGCGCTCCGGTCCACGGCAAACTCTTGGTTCGGTTGGAGCATAAAACTATTACGCTGTTCTCCCGCGAAGGGCGAAGTTTTCAGCAATGGTGTTGCTTCGGACGAGACAGCCTTATCTTGCGGAATTTCAAGAGACGCACCCCACGAGTACACGATGCTTTTTAAGTCTTTTGTCACCGGGGTGTCTGAAGCGGCTCCCACGCGCGCCCAGAAGGGGTAGGGAAGTACGAAGGTAAGCGGCCCCCCGGTATTGAACTGCACATTTTCGTTCGCGCGTAGGTCGTATACCACGGACGGATTTATTTTCACGCCAAGCGTTTTTTCAATGAACGCAGGAAGACTGGTGTTTGAAGGAGAAGCGGTAAGCGATCGAAAATCAAGCTGTACGCCGTCTACAAGAAAAAATGCCCTGCCTCCTCCCTTGAGATATTCCGTGATCAAATTTTCCTCGTTCTGGCTAAGCGCCTGGGTGGGTCCCGCAACAACCAGTATATCGGAATATGCAAGGGCGGATGACGAAAGAGAAGTTGCGGTCAGAAGCGATACGCTTTCTATGTCGAAAGCATTTGCAAGTTCTCCCCGTAAGGCGCTGTAGCCGTCCGTGGAAATTTCATTATGTCCTTCCAAAAAGGCAACAGTTTTTTTCGACTCGTCCGCAAACCGATGGATGAGCCGGGAGAGCTGATATTCGAAATCAGCCGTTTGCGAAATATACGGAATAACTTCGGCGCGCTTGTCTTTTTGGGAGATTGTAAGCCCGAAAAATCCTTCTTTAACCTGAAATTCTCCTTTGCGCACCACGTTGAACTGAATTGGCGGAACGCCGGAATTCACAGCTTCCTGTTTTTCTGTGTCGCTCTCCGGATGCGCTTGCTCGATAAGAATTTTGCCTTTCGAGACGCTTCTGTAGTCGTTTAGCATGTCGGTAACATCTCTTTGCGCAACGATGAGCTCTGTCGGAAGATTCTGAGAGGCATACAATTTTATCGTTAAGGGTTCCGCAAGACCGGCAACAAGGGTTTTAGTGGCCTGCGAAAGCGTGTAAAGACGACCCGATGTGAGGTCAAACCGGAAAGAAATAAAGCTAACTGCGCCATTCCACACTACAACAAGAGCAACAAGCGCCAATACCCAGGAGTTTATGCTGCGCCAAGCGGAAGAAAACCGGGTCAGGCGCTTGCGCATGAATCCAATGTAGGCAAAGCTCCCGAACAGCGTTGTAAGAGAAAGAAAGTACACCACGTCGCGAAGATCAATAACGCCCCGCGTGATATTTGAAAAATGCCACAGGATGCTCATCTGCTGCATGAACGAAGAAATGCCAGCCGATACACTGCCGATAGCGGCTTCCCATCCGATGACGATAAAGAAAAAAATGATCGCGATAGAAAGAATGAAAGCGACTATCTGGTTTTTGGTGAGCCCCGATGCAAAAAATCCTATTGCGCAAAGTCCCGAGACCAAAAACACGGTACCAAGGTACTGCGCCGCAACAAGCCCCCAATCGAAGCTTCCGAATTTCGCAAGCACCAAAAGTGCGGGCAGTGTTGCGAACACTCCCAACATGATTGTTGCAAATGCTCCCAGATACTTGCCCAAAAGATATTGCGCGGGGCTGACGGGTTGGGAAAGAAATACCTCGCTCGTGCCCTCCTTCTCGTCAGCCGCAAGAGACCGCATGGTGATGGCAGGAACGAGGAATAAAAGCAGCCAGGGAAGGAAATTAAAGAGGGGACGCAGTGAAGCTTCGCTTACCACAAGCGTGGAGCGGAAGTAGAAGAAAAACACAAGCCCCAAAAATACCACCAGGATAATATATCCCCCCGGATGGTCGAAGTGTGATTTCAGTTCTCTTTTTGCGAATGTGAAAATAGATTTCATAGGGTCATTTGGTCAATTCTCTGAACACATTTTCGAGGCTCACTGTTTCGCGTGCGAGTTCCCAGAGTTCCACATTTTTTTCTTTCGCAAGTGCCATAATGTTCGAGCGAATGTCGCCTACGGCTTCAATATAAAAGCGCGTGCGCCCATTTTCGGTTGGCTGGGTCCGAATGACCTTACTTTCCGGGATAGCTTTCTCAATGATTTGAGCATCCATGTTTCCTGCAAACTCCGCATGAATAACCGTTTTAGTACCGCGATGGGCAAGTTCTTCAACCGAGCTGTCGCTTACCAGGGAGCCGTGCGAGATGATGATGACGCGGCTTGCCATAGCTTCCACTTCTTGCAGAACGTGGGTTGAGATGATAACGGTGCGTTCTTTGCCAATATCACGGATAAGCGCGCGTATCTCGTGTCTCTGATTCGGATCAAGCCCCTCGGTTGGCTCGTCCAAAATAAGCACCTTGGGGTCTGCAAGGATGGCCTGCGCCAAGCCTACGCGCTGATGATAGCCCTTGGAAAGCTCTCCAATAGGCCGCCAATATACGCTTTCAATTCCTGTCTTTTTCACTGATTCGCGTATTGCTATTTCTTTTTTTTCACTCTTAAGGCCTCGCAGGTCGGCAATAAGTTCAAGATATTCCGCAACGAGCATGTCTTCATCTAGAGGATTGTTCTCCGGCAGATATCCGATATACGTTTTTGCAGCGATTGGATTTTGATTTATCGGCACGCCATCAAACAATATCTTTCCGCTGTCAGGCTCGAATACCTGGGCGAGCATCCGCATAGTGGTCGTCTTGCCCGCCCCGTTCGGTCCTAAAAGTGCTACCACAGAGCCGTCACCAATCTCAAAAGAAAGTCCGTTCACGGCCTTCACTTCCCCGAATGATTTTTTGAGGTATTCAATACTTATCATAAGGAATATGCCCGACTACGGATATCATTATATATGAGAGCCTGGAAAGAATGCAACAAGCCTGCCCTCCTCTTGTTCTGTGGATAAAGAGGCGGGCGCAGTCCTTGCGTATACCCGCAGGAATAATGCTCCGAAGGTTTGTGGATAGTCATATGAGGGCGGTATTCATCTTGAAAATATCCAAGCACCAAGGTGCCATTGGCGCGCGAAACAATAAAAAACCGCACAACAGACTCAAGAGGAGTCGGCTATGCGGTTAGACCGATTGGGCGATGGTGACCGAAACACGCGCTATATCCATGACGTCTTCCAAGGATTCTTCGATCCATTGCCGTTTCTCATTATCGCTTGAGAAGATTGGATATGTGCAGTGCTCGAGCAGGGTCACGTCAAAGCCGTTCTCTATCGCACCCTGGGCGGTTTTTAGCATGCATGAGAATGTATTGCATCCGGCCAGGACCACTTCGGTAACGCCTTCGGAGCGCAGAAAATTGACGAGCTCGGAATTTGTGAAGGCGTTACTGCGATATTTAGTGAAGGCCGGCTCAAAACCAGCCCTATGCCGGTGTTTCAAAAACCCGGCAAGGCGCTGATGCGCTGGCAAGTCGCAGATGATGCACCCCGACCTCTTACGGTCCACGGTCACTTGAGCCGGTGTCAGTGGCGGATTTTGCAGGGCAACCATCACAATGAATACGATCAAGCCATTCGATGCGCGCCACTCCTCCAGCGTTTGCTTTATGGGCAAGGCAACTTGCTTTCTATCCTCATCCAACTTCTCGATACTGGAATACCATCCGTCGCCATGAGATATATCTATAACCAAAAGCGCTTTTTTCATCTCCACCTCTCTTTATTGTTTTATGGGGGACACACAAAGAATTGGAGTATCCCGGCTCTTTCAAGCTCCAGGATAAGTTCTTTTTGGTCATCGTTGTCCTGCAGGTACAGCGCGCGCTTTTGGGCGGGCGACAGAGGAACGCTTCCGTGCTTGGCGTTATCCCGATACATCAGGGCATCATAATAGTCCGCAAGCGCCAAGAGACGGGCATATCTATTGAACATGGCATTGGTCTCTTCGGTATAATTCGGTGACGGTACGGGAAGTACGGCGGGATACGGCCTTTTGCCGAATTGGTGATGCCGCACCATGATCTGCGCCGTCCAGTCGAAGATGCTCTGTAGCATATTCCAGCCGTTCATGACATGCGGTTCCATTATTTTGTAATCTTCTTCGGTGAATTTTTCCGTTTTGGTAAGCACATCCGGATCTATAGGACCCTTGCCAATGTCGTGAAGAAGTCCGGGCCAGAGAGCAGCTTTTGCATCAAGGCCGAGAAACTCCGCGATGCGGCTGAATAATACCCCAACGCGTATGGAATGACGGGCTGTCGGCTCGTGGTATTCCCAAAGTATCCGCAGTTGCTTCCGAATGAATGCCTGATGCTCTTCTTTAATGCCAGAGCGCCCAAGCGCATCGTTAAGCATTTGCTCCTCGTTCATATGGTTCTCCTTTCAAAGGACTGAAGAAATAGTATGCTCCAAAAAATTGCCGGAGTCAACATATACTCTACGATCCGGAACTTCAGATATGTAGGAGTTATGATGCCCTTAACTAAAAAATCCAATCATGACTAAATTGGTCAAGATTAAAATCTATTTTCTGTAGAAAAAGAAAAATATGCTATACTTAAATAATAAATTTATCATAACAAGCATGCACAAGAAAATCGCTTTTTTCGAAGTGACGGCGTGGGAAAAAGAATGGCTGGTGAAGAATCTGGGCGGATTTGAGCCGAAGTTTTACAACTCGGCACTTAACGAAGAACACATTCCCCCCGAGCGGCACTTTCAGGCCATTTCTGTCGGCGAAGGGTCGTTTCTCACGAACGCTGTTCTTGAGGCGTTTTCGCATCTTGAACTTATAGTGATTCGTGGGAGGGAATTTGGGAATATTGACCTTGTCTCATGCCGCAATAAAAAAATCATGGTTTGCCGTGCTCCGACGTATGCGGTGCATGCAGTGGCGGAATTTACATTTGCCCTCCTGCTTATGTTATCGCGCAGAGTTTGCGAAGCGGTCTTGCGCCAGAAAACAGGTAGCGATGCTACGCTTGATCGCCTGCGCGGGTTCGATCTTTACGGCAAGACGCTAGGAGTCTTGGGCACAGGCAACATTGGAAGCGCGGTTATTCGCATCGCAAAGGGTTTTGGAATGAAGGTAATCGCGTGGAATCCGAAACAGAATTTACAGCTTGCCTCCGAGCTTGGTTTTGCGTATATGCCGTTTTTATCGGTTCTTGCGCATGCAGATGTCCTGACCATTCATTTGCCGCATGTGCAGGGTGGCGTCGGTCAAACTCACCACCTTCTTAACCGGGAAGCTCTCACGCAGATGAAACGCGGGTCTTTGCTGATCAACACCTCCGGTGCCGATATTATTGATAACGATGCACTGGGAAATTTACTACAAGAAGGGGTTCTTGCGGGCGCTGCTCTTGATGTTGAGCCCGGTACTCTGCGAGAAGATTTTTTGCGGCAGGAGCGCTTTATTATAACTCCGCGTATGGCATTCAACACGCAGGAAACCCTGGAGCATCTTCTGCGGGCAACAACGGAGAACATTCACGCGTATTTTCGGGGATTTCCGCAGCATACGGTGGGGCAGAGTGCTCCAGCGGAGCATTCTGCGGGGTGAAATGTGAAGGTCTTCACATTTCACGGGCATGTTCCATATTTCCAATAAATGAAAACATGCCCAGGAAGCTATTAAGCTTCCAATGAATGACCAACTCTTCATGAGAGAGAATGACCTAAAAACGAAAATATCTGTCCACAGCCCCTCTTTTCCGCGCATGTTATACTGAAATCGTTAACTTTTAAATAAAAACATATGACCATTTACGTCTTATGGGGTGCGTTCATAGTGCTGATAGGTTTGTTCATCTGGATGAAAAAATCAAAGAAAGCTGCGTCCTAAGCGGTTTGGGCCTAGCGTGGTCAAGCAAACTCCGGGCCACAGAATGCATGATCCGCATTACATTTTTTCGGCTTAAAACTCTTCCCAAGTGGAAGAGTTTTTGTTAAAACTTTGGTGAAAATCATATCCATAAGCGATATTTGCCCGTTGTCTAAAACGGCAATATGCGATATAGTCAATTTCATGCATTTTGCTGGCGATCGCGGTCTTAAGCGAGGATTACGAAGAAGTAGACTACTCCTACGATAGTGGACGAGAATCTATAGCATGATGTCATTTTTAAAAAAACACGCGGTCATTCTCCCCGTTGCGTTCTCCGTGGCTCTTTTTATGCTACTGCCGCAGATTCTCTATACCCGGACGCTCGGGGGCGACTATCGCGGCATTCCCCGGTTCGTCAATGACGATGCGTGGTACTACCTTACGCGTGCGCGGGATGTTATTGACGGTTACCCGTCGCTTGGGAACCCATATTTTGCAGAGCACAAGACGAAGCCCAGCGTGCTGGTTTCTTTGCTGGATGTTTTGGAGGCAAAACCGCTTGGGTGGCTTGGCATAGAAGTTCCGGATGGGTTTCTTTTCTGGATCTCCTTTTTTAATTTTCTCAATGCGGTGCTTATTTACGCCGCAGTGTTTTTGTTAACGCGTTCCCGTCTCGCCGGTATTCTTGCCGCCGCTTTTTTATTTTTGGGAATGTTCGTTCACTCGTTCAACAGACCGACGTCTAATTCCGCTACAACACCTTTCTGGATCGCGGAATTCATGCTGTTGCTTTTGTTCCTCCGCGCACGGCATCGTTCTTGGCCGGTCTTTACGGCAAATGTTTTGGGACTGGGTATTCTCTTTTATATTTATCCCTACTTCTGGTCGTTTTATCTGGCTCTCTTTTTAGTTCTTTCGGCTCTATGGTATTTCCTACATAAGCTTTTCTCAAGACGTACCGAGTGGAGCCTGATAGCCCGACTCCGTTCATGGTTTGGGAGTGCGGGCGATGAAGATCCCCCCTCTTCCTATAGTCCGAAGTATCTTTTGGGCGTCATGGGATGCGCGCTTATTGTTGCTATTCCTTATTTTTTGAATCTTCGGGAAGCGTCTCAATTGCCGGAGTTTGGCGAGACATTCCGTCGTGATGGGGGGCTTGTGAGCCATTTTCCGGCGGGGATTTTAATTGTGCTTCCTGCGGGAGCACTTCTTGGGGTCTCATGGCTTCTTCTTCGTCTGCGGATCATTACCTACACCAAGGAAGTCTTGCTTATCGCAAGCGGACTTATTGCGGTCATCGGTGTCACAAATCAGCACATTCTCACGGGAAAACACATTGAACCGTCATTGCACTATTTTGACATAGGAATGATGTGGTCAACATTCGCAGCGTCATACCTTGCCTCTTGTATCGCACGGCGACTTAGGAGCGGGGCTCAAAAATTCTTTATCATTCTATGCATTGGCATTGTCATGGCTTTTGTAGGGTACTCGCTTCTTGGGCACGCGCGTTCATACGGCGTGATATATGAGAGTGAGCGCAATATTCAGCGCTATCGTCCGGCTCTCGATTGGCTTGCAAGTGCTATAGGGCGCGATGATGTGGTGCTGGCAAATGAGACGCTGTCGGCTCTCATTCCAATGTACACCGCGGCCAATGTGCTTTTTGATCGGAACGCAAACCATTTTTTCGTATCCGATAAGGAGGTGCGCGAGCGGTTTTTGCTCAACCACTATTTTGATGCCGTTGATGAAAATTTTCTTCGCGCGCGCGAAAGATCGCTTTGGGGTGTTCAGTATATTGATGCGGGAGGGCATGCGCGGCAGCAAAATAAATTGAGAAAACTTCTTCGTCTTCCATTAAAATCCGTACCCGTTCTACCCGTAGACGAGATTGAGGGGGCTCTTTCTTCTTTTCGGGAATTGCAGGAGCGCAGTTTCGAGGCGGAACTCCGTCGTTACAATGTCCGATGGATCGTGTGGGATGTCATGCACGATCCTCACTGGGCCGAGGCGAACTCCTTATCTTTCCTCGATATGGTCCAGGAGGTAGACGGCGTGGCAATTTTTCGGCTACACTAAGTACGAAGGGTCTCCACCGATCTTAAAGATAATCTATGTCAGAAACAAAGAAAAAAATATCTGACGGAGTGAGTAAACAGTCAAAGTTGGTCACCGGGGGGTGCGGGTTTGTTGGCCGGCACCTGGTGAAAAATTTATTGGCAGAGGGGAGTGATGTATGGGCGCTGGATAATCTGTTGACCGGAAAACATCCGGACACATGGCTTCAAGGATTTGCCAGACGCGAAGAAAAGGGACTTGTGTTGTACGAGCAGGAAGGACGGCGGCTTGTGTTCATTCAGCAGGATGCTATCGATTTTTTCAGGAATCAGCTGGACGCCGAACCTAAAATAACCCTTCCGAATTTTTCCGAAGTGTATCATTTCGCGGCCGTGGTCGGAGGTCGGGCGGTGCTTATTGAAGAGAACCCGATGCTGGTAGCTACGAATCATCTTATCGACGCCTCGTTTTTCCAGTGGGCGGTGAAAAACCGCGAGCGTATCGGAAACATTTTGTATATGAGTACGTCGGTAAGCTATCCTTTCTCGCTGCAGGTTCGCGGGAAGCATGTTGCCATGAAAGAGGAGTATCTGAATCTCCGCGGACACGGAAATATCGGGTTACCGGATACGGTATATGGCTGGATCAAGATCGCCGGTGAATATATGGGGATGTTGGCGCATGAACGATATGGCCTTTCCGTTGTGTGCGCTAGGGGATTTACGGGTTACGGAGGAGATCAGAATCTCGATTATCCCATTCCTTCCATTGCGGGCCGGGCTGCACGCAGGGAAGATCCACTCACCATATGGGGTTCCGGCGACCAAGGACGGGATTTTATTTATGTGGATGATCTGATTTCTGCTCTACGTGTCGGAATAAAAAATATCCACGATGGCAGTGGATTGAATATCGGCCTGGGGAACATAACGACCTACAAAGAAGTGGCGCGTATTATGGCGGAGCTTGAAGGGTATGCGCCCCAGATCAAGGGAGTTCCCGGCAAAGCCGAAGGGCCATTTGCGGTATATGCCGATACTACGCTACTCAAGAGTTTCGGCTGGCAAGCGCGCTATACGGTACGCGAGGGGTTTGAGAAGGTGCTCGAGAAAGTGAAGGGTCGACGGGAT
Organism: bacterium; assembly: GCA_030649025.1. Lineage (NCBI taxonomy): Bacteria > bacterium. The sequence goes on from JAUSGO010000035.1 coordinate 12,677, forward strand.
ATCAGCCCCATTTGACCTTGAGAATGTTCTTAAAGAAGCGGTAGGCCTCCCGACCGACGCCGAGCTTGCTTTTGCCGAATCTGCGTTCCTCGTAGATGGTAGGAACCTCAACGATACGAAAACCTTTTTGGTACGCGCGGTAGACGATTTCGGTGAGCATCACATTGCCTTCCGGGTGGAGGCGGTTTTTTATTGTTTCCCAGACTTTTCGATGAAAGATCCGGTAATTGTTGCTGGTGTCCCTTATGGGGAAGCGCAGGAATATCCTTACCACGAGCTGTCCGACGATGCTTGCAATCTTATTCAGGAAAGGTTTGCCGATGAATTTTGCTCCAGGCACATAGCGTGAGCCAATGACAAAATCGGCATTCCCGCTTCGAAGAAGGTTTATCATGGCCGGAAGATATTCCGGGTCGTGCGCCAGATCGGCATCGAGAGTTCCCAGGTAGATGCCGCGGCCCTCGTTGTAGCCCCGGACCATGGCTGTTGCCACGCCGCGCTCGTTGTCGCGCTCGATGAGGCGAACTTCCGGGATGGTTTTGCTTAATTTCCGAACCTCCTGGCGCGTGCGATCGGCGCTTGCGTCGTCAACGATAATGAACTCATGCGTGATGCCCATACGCTTGAGCACTTCGTACGTTTGCGGAAGTATCAGGCCGATGTTTTTTTCCTCGTTAAAAGTGAGGAATATGATGGAAAGTTCCGGAGTTGTTTGCATGATATAATTAAAATATTAGCAAAATTGTTGGATTTGTTTCTTGCTCTCTTAAAATTTTACTTCCAAGGACTTTCTCTGTCAAACGTGTATAAATCTGGATAGATATCTCTCAAAAGGCACCCTATTCCATTCTGTCTAGCCGGTAGTCTGGGATGATGTGGGAACTTTTTGGCTCAAGTTTTATGTGCCACAAAATGATGAAGCCCACGAAGAGCGAGGCTCCATCGTGGGCAATTACTTCACGAGAAGGTCAGCGGGAATTTTCTCGCAGGGAACAGCGGTGTGGCTGACAGACCCCTCAGTCAACTGAGTTGCCTTGCCAGCGCTGAGGATACTGTAACAGATGCCCGTACGAGAATCTTGTACATACGTCATCTTTTTTACAATATCCCGCGCAGTGCCAGCACTGGGCGCAGTAACCGAGGGTCCACAACTAGCTAGACCAATTGTTCCAAAAAGAGCTAAGGTTAGTGCAAAAGTTCTCATTTGGCCCCCTTTCAGTTACAGAGCATAACGTACTATCCCTGTAGTGTCAAGAGCCGTGGAGTCTGAACGCCATTAGAATTATATGTGCCCAACCGAGATCTAAACAATCGTAATTTGATGAATAAAAAAACGTAGGTTCGGCCTACGATTTTTAATATTTGCCTTTGCCGGTATACTTTCCTTCGCGGGCGGCCTGCGCCCCTCCTTTTTCCGCTTCATCGGTTTTTCCGAATGCTTTTGAAGATTTGAACTCGGACAGAATTTTATCGACCAGCTCGGGATGGTTTTTGTAGCGCTCCTTCAAAAAATCTTCTGCGGCAAGGAATCTCACATCAAGCGAAGCTAGTTCCGGCCTTTCCTTTTTCATTATTTCCCAGAAGACCGAAGCCCTCTCAAGGCGCAATTCCAGAAGAAGGAAGGCTATTTTGGTAAGTCCTTTTGAAACAGCAAGCTCTATAGATCTTTCAACGTCATCTCGGGTGGTTTTGGTTCCGGAAATAATCACAACCCCATCTTTTCCTATAAGTTCGGTCGCCGATGTTTCTTTTTCAAAACTTTCCATCATTGGCACGCCCTCACAAAGCAAGGGGTCGTCTGGCGCACTCTTCTCAAGATATCCGGCGCGACCGGCGGCAAAAATTACCAACCGTGGCAACGAGCCTGATTTTTCCAGGTCTCGGAAATATTGCGCACCGGCCAGTACGACCGCATTACCGCCGCCCACTATGGCTTTTTCATCGTCCAGGCCAGGGTTTCTTTTTCCGGTTCGCCATCCTTTATCATCGATTCCCTGAACTAAGCGGGTGGGTTTCCATTTTCCATTACCTTCCTCTCCGACGAACTCAATGCCATGCCCCGGAATAACCAAACATTCCGTTTTAAAGAGCTCCTTTGATTCGGGAGTGGTCACCGTTTCTTGCTTCTCAGATTTTCGCATTTCTTTTCCTTCCATATGTATTTTATCAAGCAATCTTACGTCCAAATTAATCTTCCGTCAAGCTGTTCTTCGTCATTTTTTGTCCTTGTGGCGGCACGAGCGAACGTGATTTCTTGGACGAGTAACATCATTCTGGGTGATTTACTTTTTTTTAGATTAAAACAGGAGAAAAATAAAACCGCACGGGGAACCATGCGGCACAGACTCTCTAGTTATCGCTCAAGCCGCCGATGATGAGGATTGGCATTCTCCTGGGCAGGCAATCATTTTTCAGAAACACGGAAAGCTGCCCGCGTAATGCTCTGCCAGAGCATTACGCCCATTCCGGATTCAACAAGAGGCCTATCGCAACTCCGACGGAAAGCGTAAAAATTACAGCATGGAGCATGACCATTTTCGTGAGCTGCCAGAACGAAAGGTGAAGGGAAAGGCTTTCTTGGTGCACCTCAACAGACTTAAGAAGCATGCGGAAGATGTTTCCTTTCAGCGTGTTGGGAAGCGTATAGATCGGCAAGTGTTCCAGTGCAAAAATCGTTGTGTGTTCCATGGAGGCGTGCGCCCATTTCTCGATTTCCTCTCCGATGACTTCCTTGTTTTTGTCGATCTTTGCAGAGTCCACGTAACGGTCAATGAATTTTTCCACTTTCGCCGAAACCGTCTCGCCCTTGACCCTGATTTCGGTAACTTTGACCGCATGCGGCTGGAAGTGGAATGAGCCATCCATACTGTCAAAAACAGGCCTTCCTTCCACGTGTGCAGAAATGGTGAACTCTTGCCCCCATTTTTTTCCCTCGGCATCGAGCGATATGCCGACAGTGCCGTCTTGCAAATCAATATCTACGCGCCGAACCGCAAGGTCGTTTTTGATAAGCGGCAGGTTCGCGTTGATTTTTTCTTGAACCTGGGCCTCACGTAACGTGATATCGTGAGTTCCATCCAAGCCCAAGACAATTCCAAGCGCCGCAGTAACTGCAAAAACCATCACAAAAATCCACGCAATTTTACGTTTTGTCATTTTTCACCTCAAAGAGCTATCTGTAGGATCTGGAGCAATAGTATTCCGGTAGGCCGTTTTGTCAATTGCTAGCACAGGTTGCAAAACAAACCCTCCACATTTCAATGTTGACCAATTTAGTCATGATTACTATCATAGTAACGGTAGACGTACATAGTAACGGTAGACGCAGTATTTGCCGTACGAGATATGAAAATCACCACGAGAGGTTTTTATGCGGTAGAGGTTATGCGGGCATTAGCTTCGTGGGATAAGAGCTTGCCTATGTCCATTGCGGACATCGAGGAGAAAACGGGGATACCACGAGATTATATCGCAAGACTTCTTCTTCGTCTGAAACATGCGGATCTTGCCGAGAGCTTTCGGGGAAACGCGGGAGGATATCGCATCGCAAAAAAACCAAAAGATATATCTCTTGTTGATGTCTTTACTGCCGTAGGGGAGGATATCGCCCCATGGCCCGCAACCCCCCGGTCCTACAAGAGACGTCCGCTCATTTGTCCCATACATCCCGTTTGGCAAAGACTGTATACTACGAATAAGTCGTTTCTCGAGAAGACGTCTCTTACCGATTTCTTGTAATTTTATTCTTGCCCAAAAGATACGCTATTGCCGATATTCTTTCCAAGGCCCTCTCCCAATCCAATCATGACTAAATTGGTCAAGATTAAAAAATTGATAAGCTCGTACTCGAGAGCGATACGTAGGATATATTTTTAAATCCCATCTTTAACGCTTCAATCATGACTAAATTAGTCAACATTAAAAATTTGCATGTTACGGTGAAAGAGGGCGCAGTGCATAAAACCGTGCTTGAGGGGGTTTCTTTGCAGGTGGGAAGGGGAGAAATCCATGCGCTCATGGGGCCGAACGGTTCTGGGAAAAGCTCGCTGGCGTACGCAGTGATGGGGCATCCATTGTATCGCGTCACAAAAGGTAGCATCACGTTCCAAGGAAAGAATCTACTTGTGCTTAAACCCGAACAACGTGCGCGGCTTGGCATATTCCTGTCATTCCAGGAACCGCCGGAGGTTGGAGGAGTGGCGCTAGGCACATTCCTGCGCACTATTGCCAAAAAACAGCCGCATCTGCCGAATATTGATCCGCTCAAAGATGCTCCGGGCAGAAGACTTCAAATGAAAGAGGCGGCACTTGCAATGCAACGCGTGAAGGCTATCGCTCCGGCACTCGGTCTGCAAGAAGGTTTTTTTGATCGGGCGCTCAATGAAGGATTCTCCGGCGGTGAGAAGAAAAAAAGCGAGATTTTGCAGATGCTCGCGTTAAAGCCCAAGCTTGCCATTATTGACGAGATAGACTCGGGGCTCGACTTCGATTCGCTTAAAACAATAACTGCTTCATTAAAAAAAGCCGTCAAAGACGGCATGGGACTGGTTCTGATAAGCCACTACACGCGGATTTTTAAGACACTCAAACCCAAATTCGTGCACGTATTGAAAGGAGGAAAAATAGCCATTGAAGGAGGTTCGTCAATGCTTAAAAAATTAGATTCCAACGGATACGGCAATTTAGGAACTTAAAACTTGTTATGCAGACAAAGGTTAAAACCGAGGAATACCGATACGGATTCCACGATACGGAAAAAACGCTCTATCAAACAGCTCCCGGGCTTTCGCGCCGCGTGGTTGAAGAGATATCGCATATTAAAAATGAACCTGCGTGGATGCGGGAATTCCGTTTGCGCGCGTATGATGTTTTTCTGGCAAAGCAAATGCCGCAGTGGGGAGGAGAGCTTTCAAACATCGATTTTAACAATATCGTTTATTACGCAAAGACCGCCGACAAACAATCAAGAAGCTGGGAAGATGTGCCGCCGCAGATAAAAAATACCTTTGAGCGCCTCGGTGTACCGGAGGCAGAGCGGAGGCTTTTTGCGGGAGTCGGCGCGCAGTACGATTCGGATGTCATTTATCACAACGTACGGGAGGATCTAGAAAAACAGGGGGTCATTTTCGCGGATACGGATACGGCGGTGCAAAAATACCCGGACCTCGTGAAAAAATATTTCGGCTCGATTATTCCTGTCGGAGATAACAAATTCGCCGCACTGAACTCTGCATGTTGGTCCGGCGGAAGTTTTATTTATGTGCCCAAGGGCGTGAAAGTGGAGATGCCTCTGCAAGCATATTTTCGCATCAACTCCAAAAATTTTGGCCAGTTCGAGCGGACGCTCATTATTGCCGACGAAGGAAGCGACCTCCATTACATTGAAGGGTGTACTGCGCCCGTGTATTCCACCGATTCATTGCATGCGGCCGTGGTTGAGATCATTGCACATAAGAACGCGCATGTGCGTTATACGACAATACAGAACTGGTCTTCGAACGTCTACAATCTTGTCACCAAGCGCGCCCGGGCCGAAGAAGGCGCGTTCGTGGAATGGATCGACGGAAATCTCGGGTCAAAACTGACCATGAAATATCCAAGCGTATTCATGTTCGGGAGGGGAGCGCGAGCCGATATACTTTCCATGGCGCTTGCGGGACCCGGACAGCACCAGGATGCGGGAGCTAAAGTGGTACACCTTGCGCCAGATACCACTTCAAGTATTATTTCAAAATCGGTTTCATTCGGCGGAGGACGAACAACGTATCGCGGGCTTGCAAAGGTTGTTAAGGGCGCGGAGCGGAGCCGTATTTCGGTTCGTTGCGACGCGCTCATTCTTGACCCGGAATCGCGCTCGGACACTTATCCCACAATGGCTATTGAGGAAGAGAATGTACGGGTTGAACATGAAGCAACCGTATCTCGGATTGGTGAGAAGGAATTATTTTATTTAAATGCGCGCGGACTTACGCAAATAGAGGCGACAAGCATGATAGTCGCGGGATTTTTTGAGCCACTTGCGAAAGTTTTGCCGATCGATTATGCGATTGAGTTGAATAGGTTGATTGAGATGGAAATGGAAGGAAGCGTGGGGTAGGTTTTATTGTTTGTTGTTCGTCCTTGCTGCGCATTTGCAATTTTTCTCCACCAAGGGAGGCGCACGTTTCAACCCTCCCAAAGTTAAAGTATTGATCCCTCCCTTGAGTTCCGAAAAATCACAAATACGCAGCAAAACTCGCGAGCAACAAAACCTAATGGGTGGGAAATGATGTGTAAAGAAAATCGGCCGCCGGGGGCGGCCGATGTGAGGGCTTGCTTCCTCATTGGAAGCTTGTGCTCGAGAGCGACGTCTGGGCTTGTGCCAAGACGACCTGCAGGAACTGAAAGAACTTAAGGAGAGTAGTTTCGAAGCCGGAGAACACGTCCGACATCAAGACTTTCAGCAAGATGATGAGGATGACAAGCCCTATTGCAGAGAATAGCTTCATAAGAAGTATCCTGCGGAGAGAGGCTTGGTGCGGCGTTGACCAAGCGCCGCCTGGTCGACTCATCATCGGCCACTTCCCTCCCGGTAAAAACCCATAAAAGGTTCTGGCCTGGAGAGACGTGGAGGAGTGAAGGAACTTTCAGAGCATTCTATTATACAACTAATAGTGCAAATATGTCAATATCTAAAAAAAATCTATTTAGCATCGAGAGGATATCTACGGAAGATGGTTTGACGCTTGAGGGCATTGTTGCCAAATCAAAAAACCGCCGGAAAAAAATGGCGGTATTGTTCGTGCATGGTCTGGGGGGTTCGTATGGAAATGCAGTACGCAATAAGGAGCTGGCAAGGGCGTGCGTGAAGAATGGAATGGCATACGCCATCTTTAATAACCGAGGACACGACGTAGTATCGTCTTTCCGCAAGAAATTTAGCGGCAAAAACATAAGCTCCAAACACATATACGGCGGTATGGCGTTTGAGAAATTCGAGGAATGTATTTTTGACATTCGTGCGATGCTGAAGTTTCTGGAGAAGATCGGGTATCCGAAGGTCGTGCTTCTTGGGCATAGCACCGGTGCCAACAAAGTCCTTTACTATTTTTATAAGACCAAAGATAAAAGAGTGCGCGGGCTTTGTCTTGCAGGACCTCTTAGCGATATCGTCATTGAAAAGCAGAGCCTTGGAAGGAAATTTTATCAAACGCTCAAGAAAGTTAAGAAATTTGCAAAACGTAATCCCGACTCATTACTTCCGCCATCCATCACTTCCCGCATTATGACCGCGCGACGGTATTTGAGCCTGCATACGCCCGGAGGGGCCGAGGATACGTTTCCGTATGCTTACAAAGGCAGGGGATTCAGAGAATTAAAAACCATACGCATTCCGGTCTCGGTTATTCTTGGGGAAAAAGATTCGTATCTTGACCGGCCCGCGAAGGATCTTATTAAAGTATTCAAGAAGAATACGCTGCGGGCAAAAACTTTTCACGGCGTCAGCATCAAGGGAGGGGATCACAGTTATTACGGGCGGGAGCGGGAGTTTGCAAACGCAGTGACCGATTGGGCAAAAAATATTTAAGAAATAGGGATGCCGGCGTAGGGGACGAGGATGCTTCTTATTCAATCATGACTAAATTAGTCAACATTAGATAAGCCACCCCTTCTTCTGTCTATTTTTTCTCCCTTTCTTTTTTAATCATGACTAAATTAGTCAACATTAAACATAGCTACGCATGAGCGCTAAAAGAAAAATCAAAACTGTGGCGGGGAGCGCATTACATACGCCGCACACGGCGCAAACGGAGTGCGTCTTTTCTCAGGATATGACCGACAATTGGGAACGGGAATTTGTGTTTGACCAAGAGGCCGAGCAGAGAAAGTATGTCTTTATTTTTCAGGGAAAAGTTCCCGAGCGCGTAAACCTGTCTCTGCGGCTTGCGGCCCGTAATACCCGTGTGGAAGTGGTTTCGGTTTTTTTGGGGAAAGGCAATATGCGCTCAAAAATCAATTTTACGGTGTCTCACGAAGCGCCCGAAACGTTCGGCAGGATACTTTTTAAGGCGGCTCTTTTTGATGAATCGCGGGTTGATTTTGCGGGGATGCTTAAAATAGCAAAAGGGGCCGATGGCAGCGATTCATATCTTCAGGCCCGCGCCCTTTTGGTATCTTCCAAGGCCATGGCTCGGCTTGACCCGGGGCTTGAGATACTGGCCAATAACGTCAAGGCATCGCATGGAGCGACCGTTGGACGCTTGCGTGAGCAGGATGTATTCTATTTACAGAGTCGCGGACTTTCTAAGGAAGATGCAGGGCGCATGCTGGTCACCGGATTTTTTTCTGATGCCTTGCGTATGATGCCGGAGGAAGTTAACGAAAAAGTGAGTAAATTTTTGTAGTCTGTGGTCTATGGCCATGAAATATAATGCCGCAATCGTGATCATTGGTCCAACTGGCGTAGGCAAGACGGCGGTTGCGTTCGAGCTTGCAAGACGAGCGGGCAACGGAGAGGTGATAAATTTAGATACGACATTCCTTTTCAGGCATTTTCCGATCGGCACGGGGCTGGCCGATGCGCTTAAAGAAAAGGGGGTCAAGAAGCATCTCTATGAACTTCTTGAACCGGACGAAGCGGTCATCCCGGCTGCAACGTATGCTGGAATGGTGCGCGATACCTGTGCCAAGATACTATTGGGCGAAGGGTTGCCCATCATTGAAGGAGGTTCAACAACATTCTTCCCGGCTCTTTTTGACCTCAACAGCGAAGCAAAATTCTGCCAATCCCTTATCGGGCTAACTCCTGCTCCCGGCTTCGATCTCAAGGAAAACATCATCCGAAGGGTCAATGCAATGCTGGAGAAGGGGCTTCTCGATGAAATAAGGGAGGGTCTCAAAAAATATCGGGACAGTTTTATTATGAAAACCGCGTATTGCACCACTCCGTTAGTTCCTTATCTTGAAGGGAGCGTCACTCTAGAGCAGGCGAAAGAGAAGATCGTCCAAGGGTGTCTTGTGTACGCAGAGCGCCAACTGAACGTATTCAGGCAATATTTTGGGATAACGTGGCTGGAGCACGAACCGGCAAAATTATCTCAAACGGTGAGCAAGATCTTATCCCTAATGAGTACCTGATTGTTCTACGCTACTTGTATAAGGGGGTATTATGGCCTCCAGAATACAGCATCCTGCCTCGTGCATGATCATAGGATATTAAACACATGATTCCCCAAACCATCAAAAACGATTTTCCAATATTTGCCGAGCATCCGGAGCTCGTGTATTTGGACAGCACCGCAACGGCGCAAAAGCCCAAGGCCGTTATTGACGCGATATCGGAGCATTACACAAAACGCAATGCCAACGTGCATCGCGGGATATATGGTATTTCGGAGGAAGCGACCGTCGCGTATGAAGCGGCACGGGAGAAAATCGCCAAGTTCATCAACGCGCCAAGCTCTCGTAATATCATATTCGTGCGTAATGCCACCGAGGGTATAAACTTGCTTGCCCATTCGTGGGGGCAGGACAACTTGAAAGAAGGGGACGAGGTGCTTACCACGCTCATGGAGCATCATGCCAACATCGTCCCCTGGCACATGCGCGCAAAGTCTCATGGCATAACGGTTGCGTTCATGGGGGTTACGAAAGACGGGTATTTGGATGAAGCTGGTATTGAAAATAAAGTTTCCGGAAAAACCAAACTTGCCGCCTTCACCCATGCCTCAAATGTGCTGGGTACCATAAATCCGGTAAAAAAGCTCACCGAGTATTTTCATAAGCGCGGCATACCCGTTCTGGTTGACGGCGCGCAAGCCGTTCCGCATTTCAAAGTTGATGTGCAGGATATCGGTTGCGATTTTTACGTATTTTCGGGCCACAAGATGCTGGGCCCTTCGGGTATTGGGGTGTTGTATGTAAGCGATGCCTGGCTTGATAAGTTACCACCGTTTCTTGGGGGAGGGGAGATGATTATGAGTGTTACGCAAAAGGATTTTACGTATCAGGAGGCTCCACTGCGTTTTGAGGCGGGAACCCCGGCCATTGAAGCGGCCATTGGCTTGGGGGCTGCGATTGATTATCTTGCGAGCATCGGTATGGACGAGATACGGAAGCACGAAATTGAACTTACTGCATACGCGCTTGAGGAGCTTGCCAAGATTCCTGGGCTTATCGTTCACGGTCCCAAAAAAGCAGAAGACCGAACAGGAGTTGTGGCATTTACCATGGCCAATATCCATCCGCACGACCTTGCTTCATTGCTTGATGCGGAACACATTTGCATGCGCGCGGGAAACCACTGCACCATGCCTTTGCATATGGATGTTCTGGGGGTTCCAGCCACCACCCGTATGAGTTTCTACATTTACAACAGCAAGGAAGATATTGAAAAAGCAGTCTCGGTACTTAAAAATATTTCTGCGGAACTGTGTTAGTTACCACATCTTCCCATTAAATCATCAAGACCTGCCTAAAACCTCCATTTGCTAATTTGCGCAAATTAGCAAAAGGTTGGACGCCAGGGAGTTTTTCCCGGTGAATCTTATGTCAACAAACCTTACCGCATTCAAGCGTATATGGGAATTAAGCAAGGATTCGCCGTATATGGCAAAAATAGATAATCCTGATTTTGCCTTCTCCGGAGATAACGCGGTGTGCGGGGATTGGATGGAGCTTGCGTTTCGGATGCATAAAGATGGTTCGACAAAGCTCACCACGGGCAAAATCGCCGAGGCTCGATTTTTGCACACGGGGTGCGCCGTAAGCGCGGTTGCCGCCTCCGTTCTTATGGAATACGCGGAAGGAAAAACGCTGGATGAGGTTCGGAAAGTCACGCCAGAGGAACAGTTAAAGCTTTTTGGTGCTCCCGTAAGTCCCGCCCGCATCAAGTGCGCGCTTTTGCCGCTTGAAGTTCTGAAGATGGATCCGAAGAAAAAAAGGTAGCGTGCTCTATGCGAAGAATCAAACCAAACAAAAAATTCATATATCTTGACCACGCCGCAACTACTCCGCTCGACCCAAAAGTAGAACAGGAGATGCGGCTGTTTTGGAGCGAAAAATTCCAAAATCCGTCGAGTATCTATGGAGGAGGACTTGAAACTCGCAAAGCCGTCGAGAATGCCCGGAAACATATCGCCGATATTTTGCATTGCTCGTCATCGGAGGTCGTATTTACGCCCGGAGGAACGGCAAGCGACAATCTTGCGGTATTGGGCATTGCGCGGGCATATGCGGGCGGCGGAAAGAAGCACATCATTGTCTCGTCCATTGAACATGAAGCGGTGCTGGAGCCCGCACGGCAACTTGAGAAAGATGGTTTTTCGGTTACTTTTTTGAAGATTGATAAAAATGGATTGGTAGACCCGCGGGATGTAAAGAAAGCTCTTCGTCCTGATACAATTTTTGTTTCTGTGATGTATGCGAACAACGAGATAGGCACCATTCAGCCGATCCGCGAGATCGCCAAGACTATTCGTGACTTTAGAAAAATTCGCAATCCGCAATCCGCCCGCCTCGCCGAGACGGCGAGTCGAGGCTGGGCAATTCGCAATCCTGAATTACCCTATTTCCATACCGATGCATGCCAAGCTGCAAACTATCTTAATCTCAATGTACAAAAGCTCGGCGTGGACCTTATGACGCTCAACGGCTCAAAGATATACGGTCCGAAAATGAGCGGTATGCTGTATGTGAAAAGCGGGGTAAGGCTCAAACCCATTGTTTTTGGCGGCGGGCAGGAAAAGGGGTTGTGGAGCGGAACTGAAAATGTTCCGGGCATTGTAGGATTTGCGCGTGCGCTGGAGATCGTCGAGAAACTAAAGAGCAAAGAAGTCGCGCGGCTTACAAAACTTCGGGATTATTTTATTGGGAAACTGCAGAATGAAATAAAGGGCGTAGTGCTCAACGGCGATCCCGCTCGTCGCCTTCCCAATAACATCCATATCTCGGTTAGTGATGTTGAAGGAGAGGTTTTGGTTCTATATCTTGATGGGGTGCGAGTAGAGACGGCTGTGGGTTCCGCATGCACCGCGCAAAGCAGCAAGCCGTCGCACGTACTGACTGCTCTGGGCCTTTCTCCAAAGAAAGCCCGGGAGAGTCTCCGCATGACGCTCGGCAGAAACACCTCAAAGAAAAATTGTGATGATGTCGTCGAAGAGATGAAAAAAGCAATTAAACTGCTCCGTCATTGAAGCGCTGTGGACAAAGACGCTTCCCATAATCCTGAAAATATGTAATAAAATACTAAAGCGTGGGCCCCACGCTTATTGTTGTGCTCGCAGGCACACCGCTTATGTCAAAAGCAAATTACGATGTAGCTATCATAGGGTCCGGTCCTGCCGGCATGTTTGCTGCGCTTGAACTGACGCGGCGTAAGCCGGGTGTCAGGACCATAGTGTTTGAAAAAGGACCGCTACGGACGTTTGATGAAAAAGCGAATCTCACCTGCGGGTGGGGAGGGTCCGGCGCATTTTCCGACGGGAAGCTGAATCACACGGCGCTATCCGGCGGGCAACTGCGCGATTTTATGACCCAGGAAGAATTCGAGAGCGTCATGCGCGATGTCGATCGCGCGTATCTTGAGTTCGGCGGAGACAAAAAACTCGTGGATGCGACATCCGACCAAGTAGCAGACCTCCGGCGTCGGGTCATTGCCGCAGACATGGAACTCGTACACTTTCCTATTCGGCACCTTGGCACAGATAAATCTCGCATCATTGTTGATAACATCAGAAAACATATAGAAGAGAAGGGCGTAGAGGTTAAGGTGAATAGCGGCGTTTCCCACATTAACCCCGGTATGGGTGTTTTTGAAGTGGTGTGCGAGAACGGAAATCGTTTCACGGCCCAGAAGGTTATCATTGCTCCCGGCCGCGGAGGTGCTGAATGGTTCCAGGAAGAGGCCAGGCGACTTGGGCTTGCGATGGAGAACAATGGCGTGGATATCGGCGTGCGGGTGGAAGTGCGGGATGAGATCATGAAACCGGTTACGGATCTCGTGTATGAATTGAAAGTGCTTTATTTCTCAAAGACCTATCGGGACAAAGTTCGGACGTTTTGCATGTGCCCTTCAGGATTTGTTGCGATGGAAAATTATCGGGGGCTTACGACGGTAAATGGCCACAGCGCCAAAGATATAAAATCAGGTAACACAAATTTTGCGGTGCTGGTAACCAAAACCTTCACCGAGCCGTTTAATGACCCTCTGGAATATGCGCGTTCCGTATCAGGCCTTGCAAATCTTCTTGCCGGAGGAAGCGTTCTGGTCCAGCGTCTCGGAGATCTCAAAGACCACCGCAGAAGCACGACAGAAAAGATCAGAAGTTCCTTCGTTTCCCCGACTCTTGCGGAGGCTGTGCCGGGGGATTTGAGTCTCGCGCTTCCACACAGGCATCTGGTGTCCATTATCGAGATACTTGAAGCGCTTGATGCTATTGTGCCGGGCGTTGCGGGCGACTCGACCCTGCTTTACGGTGCGGAAGTGAAGTTCTACTCAAACCGTATCAAGGTGCAACACGGCGGATTTGAAACGATGATCCCGGGCCTTTTTGTCGCCGGAGATGGTTCCGGATACACGCGCGGCCTCATGCAATCCTCCATGCATGGCGTTGTTGTGGCACGACATATCGCGGAGCGGATTTGAGGTATGATTCGGGAGATTAGCGCTATAAACATCCTTACACACTTGAGAACGTAAGGATATTGAAGAGAATGAAGTATCAAAGAGATTAGGAGGCTTGAAAGTATGAAAAATACCGAAAAAGCATTCAAATGGATAATAGGAATTTTGAAAAAGCACGAGGTGCCATTTCAAATAACTGGTGGGCTTGCCGCGAAAGTTTATGGATCGAATAGACCCCTGGCCGATATTGATATCGATATCCCCGATGACGACTTCCCTAAAATTATGGAAGATGTAAACAAGTTTATTGTTTATGGTCCAGCGCATTATAATGACGAACGATGGGATTGTAAGTTGATGACATTAAGTTTCGAGGGGCAAGAAATAGATATAAGTGGCGCAGATAGTATGAAAATTTGTGACGCAAGAACCGGAGAATGGAAAAGTATGCCCACGGATTTTTTAAAGTCAGTGGAGAAGGAGGTTTTTGGGATAAGTGTTCCAGTAATACCACCTAAGGCGTTAGTTGATTACAAGCAAATGTTAATAGGAGAGCATCAAAGAGAAGATATTGCTTCGGTGTCCGCGTGGATCAGTCAATAAATACCAGAAGTGTCATGGGAAGTGAGGATATGAAAAATGGCCATCTTGTGATGACCATGTAGTTAGACGACTTCCTGCAGGAGCTTCACTTTGTCGGTTTTGATTCTGCAGGAAGTGCGCGTGAGGATTCTGCCAATTTCACAGGAGAAAACTCGAGCAGTTAGTCCGTATTTCCTCTCGAAGTAACGTTTTAGCGCATTGGCATCGCCACGAGTCGGAGTGACATATAACCCACCAGATTCACCGTTTTCTGCGATTGGCTCCCTAGGAACTGTCCATTTTCCGACCAAATATTGAATACGGCTATGCCTCGCCGCACGAAGTCCGAGTGATGTTAAATCATCTCGTAACACCTTGAATGCAAGCAATTCGCGCCTCCAATTTACTGATAAGTTCTGAAAGTATGTTAAATTAAAAATACGTACTATGTCAATGAAATAACCCGCATGACATTTTCTATAATCTACCCAATTTAGCAGATGCAAAAATGGAAAAATCGCTTAAAATAAGGAAAATCCCTGCGGTTGATTATTAAAAAAGCAGATTCGTCATGCCAATATCTAAAATACAAATTCTGGGTGTGCCGATGGACTTAGGTCAAGACCGGCGAGGGGTGGATATGGGACCTTCTGCGATTCGTGCGGCAGGCCTTCATGCAAGATTGCGTTCGCTCGGATATGACATTGAAGATGCGGGAAATATCCCAGCGGCGATATTGGAGACTCGGGCATTTAAAAATCCACGGGCAAAATATCTTGAAGAGATAGCGGAGACCTGCAGGAGGCTTGCAAGGGGCGTGACGGACGCGCTACAAAAAAAGAGCGCGCCGCTCGTGCTTGGGGGAGATCACTCCATCGCCATAGGAACGGTCACGGGTGTCAGCCGCTATTTTCAAAAGAAAGGAAAGCGCATTGGACTTATTTGGATAGATGCGCATGCCGACATGAACACTCCCCAGACAAGTCCCAGCGGCAACGTGCACGGAATGCCGCTTGCTTGCTGTGTGGGGCTTGGACCGAAAGAACTCACGCACCTTGCCGGGTATGCCCCGGTAGTTCGGCCGCAGAACGTGGTACTGGTCGGTGTTCGCGACGTAGATGTGCTAGAAAAACCCCATGTGCGAAGATCGGGGGTCAAAGCCTTTACTATGCGCGAAATTGACGAGCGGGGGATGCGAGCTGTGATGGAGGATGCTGTTAAAATTGTCTGTAAGGAGACGGATGGGTTTCACGTCAGCTTAGATATGGATTTCGTTGATCCCTCGGAGGCCCCCGGGGTCGGCACGCCCATTCGGGGAGGCGGAACATACCGCGAAGCGCATTTGGCGCTGGAAATGATATCCGATACGGGAGGGATGACGTCTATGGAGATCGTGGAGGTAAATCCTATTCTGGATTCCTCAAACCGCACCGCCAATTTAGCGGTAGAACTTGCAATGTCCGCCTTTGGAAAACGAATCATGTGAAGGAAGAATTGCGATATGTATGCGAGCATGCTATACTGATTTCTTAATATTTGTCAGGCGAGTGATATGAGAAAAATTCTTTCCAAAGCCCTTCCTACCACGTTTGTCACCTTCCCGGCATTTTCCTCCGGCAATGCGCCGACGGCGGATGACGCGTTCAATTATCTTGCGCTCATGCTTAATAGAGGCATGTACTGGCTTGCGTCGTTCGCATTTCTCATTGCGGGCATCATGATTATTATCTCCGGCATCAAGTTCATGTTCGCGGGCGGAGACGAAGAAAAGCGCCGGGGCGCAAGGCATACGCTGATTTATTCCATTGTAGGCGTTGTAGTGGTGATTTTGGCGCAAAACTTTATTACGGTCATTAAGAACTTTTTTGGCGCATGAAGGCAAAAATAGAGACACAAACGCTCAAAGACCGCATTTTCGAGGTGCTGGAAAAAGACGTGAAGCCTTTTTTGGCACTTCACGGAGGCGATGCGGAGTTGAAAAAAGTTGAAGAGGGGATCGTAACGGTAGCGCTCAAAGGCGCATGCCACGGCTGTTCTATGGCGGCCATAACGTTTCAGATGGGCGTTGAGCAGATGCTCATCGATAAATTTCCGGAAGAGATTATTGGGCTGGAATACGAATAAGTTCCTATAAGTGATAGAAATTACAGCTCGCCTACAAGAGGCGTTTTTTACTTCGCGCGAAAATGGTAATTAAGGTATACTTACCAAATGCCACTCTGGGCTTTTTTCGCGGTAGCGGCGTATGCGATAAATGCCGCCGTTGCGGTAAGCGATAAATATTTTCTCACACGGCGCATTCCTAACGCCATATCTTATGGGTTCTGGGTCGGAGTTTTCGGACTGGTATTTGTTCTTGCCATTCCCTTTGGCTTTTCGCTTCCCTCGCCAATGGTGCTTGTTGCTGCGCTTGCGTCCGGGGCGGCGTTCACCGTTTTCCTTCTGGTACTTTTTTGGTCCATTGAGCATGGCGACGTATCTCGTGTAGTGCCGACTATGGGCGTGGTATTTCCTCTGGCTACGATGTTTCTTGCCTCCTTCTTCATCCACGAGAAGTTGGAGAGCACCCAGTTTCTTGCTTTTTGTGTTCTGGTGGCTTCCAGTGTTCTTCTCTCGTTCTATGGGTACCAAAAAGGAGACCATCATGTGGCGGTATTTTTTGGAGCGGTGCTTGCAGGATTGCTTTCTGCGCTTTCGAGCGTTCTTGCAAAATATGTTTTTGAGCATCATGAGCCATTCATTTCCGGCTTTATCTGGATGCGGCTTGCCGGCGGGGCAATGGCGCTTACATTGCTTCTTGTGCCTCGATGGCGACGGCGGATATTTGGGACAACCCGGGACCCACAAAGTCACATTGGGTTTCTTGTGCTTGTCCGCATCGGGGCGGGACTTTCGTTCATTGTTCTAAATTACTCCATAGCTTTGGGCTCGGTTACACTGGTAAATGCGCTTAAGGGCGCGGAATACGCGGTGATATTCTTAATTATGATAGTACTTAGTAAATTTCTACCCGGAGTCGTGAAAGAGACGTTAAACCCCAAGATTGTTATTGCAAAATGCATAGCCATCAGCGGAATTATTATAGGTTTATTGCTACTTAGGATGTAGATATGAAAAAGTTTATAAAAAGAATTTTAATGACGGTACTGGTAGTCATTTCGGGAATTACACTAATACTTACTATTTTTTTAACGTCGGTTCGTAATCCCCAAAAACCCGAACGTTTCACATATGGCATTACGTTCTCGAGACCATTTACCGAAAAGCTTGGCCTTGATTGGAAAGAAACCTATATAGCCATACTCGACGAACTTAACATAAAAACAATACGGCTTGTTGCCTATTGGTCGGAAATTGAACCAAGGGAAGGCAATTTTGACTTTGAGGGTCTCGACTGGCAGATCTCCCAGGCAAAAAAAAGGAACATTGGCGTGATGCTAGCATTCGGGCAGAAACTTCCGCGATGGCCGGAGTGCCATTACCCAGCATGGCTTCAAAAAGATACGGATGAAAAAATGCGAGAAGGTCTAGACGCTACGGAACACGAAAAGCTGCTGCGTTATCTGCGCGCCACCATGGAACACTACAAGGACGAGAATGCGATAACCCATTGGCAGATAGAGAACGAACCATTCTTGCCGTTTGGCATCTGTCCCGTTCTTAATGAAGATTTCTTTGGCCAGGAGGTTGCGCTTGTCCGTTCGATGGAACCCTCGCGGAGCCTGGTTATATCGGAATCCGGAGAATTCTCCACATGGATTGGCGCCGCAAGGCTCGCCGATGTTATCGGCTCAACGCTCTACCGCGTGGTGTGGTGGCAATCAACCGGTTATGTGCGCTATCCAATCCCCGAATGGTTCTATTGGAAAAAAACCATTTTGATAAAATGGCTCTATCCCTCGGTGAAAGACATCGTGGTCATTGAGCTTCAGGGAGAGCCGTGGGCGCATCTGCAGATATACGAGAACACGATCGAAGAGATGATGAAGTCCATGCCTCCCGCGCAGTTCATAGAGAATCTTCGCTACGCGCGCGATTCGCGCTTTGCGACGCAGTATGTGTGGGGAGCAGAATGGTGGTACTGGATGAAAACGAAACATCAAGTTCCTTTTTATTGGGATTATGCCGGGCAAATATTCAAAGAGTAGGCATATATTATTAACTTCAACTTATGGCTTATCCAGTTCACTATATTTGTACCGGCTCATGCAAGGGTGTTGCGACCAAAGACCAATGGACGGCGGGCGCCAGAACTTGCGCTGCCAAGAGTTGCGAGAAATACGGCCAGCCTCTGGAGAGACATCTTTATTGTGAAAAATGCGGCGAACACTTTATCGCAGAGCCGCATAAATGTGGTTCCTAGGTTTTTCCATGTTTCAAAAACTCGGCATAAGCTTCATAGTGCTCTTCATAAGCGCGTGGGCGCCTTTTTATTCTTTTGCACAGGTGGTCACGCCGGCTCCCAGCACCCAGGTCCAAATACAGACCAAATCTCAGGAGATTGCAGATCTTGAGAAAGAGATCGCCCAGTACGGAAATGAGATTGTAGGCCGGCAATCAAAGCAACGAACTCTCAAGAATGACATTGCCACGCTCGATGCAAAAATTAAAAAAAGTTTGCTTGAGATACGCAGGCTCTCGCTGGTGATTGAGGGACTTTTGACGGACATTAAAGAACACGAAACGGCCATCGCTAGTGCCGAGAAAATCATCGGGGAGAAAAAGAACATCATTGTAACGCATCTTGCGGCACTGGATGCGTACGACCGTCTGCCTCGGCTTGCCATTTTTATCGCGAATGCTCGTTTTTCTGATTTTTTGAACGCCCTTCATGCCCTAGAGCTCGTCGAGGGTAAGATTTATGAGGCGCTCATGGCCGTGAAGGAACAAAAAATAGATCTTGAGGAAGAAAAAATATCGCTTGAGGAAGACAAGGTCGAACACGAACAGCTGAAAAGCCTTCAAATTGTTCAAAAAGAAACTCTCGCAAAGCAGCAAAATGACAAGCAATATCTCCTTACGGTGACGAAAGGAGAAGAGAAAAAGTTTCAGGAGATGGTCAAACTCTCCAAGGCAAACGTTGAGAAGCTTAAAAACGAAATTTATTATCTGCAACGCATTGGGGTTACAGCAGAGCAAGCCGCTACTCTCGGAGTATTGGTTGCGGGTAGAATCGGTATCCGGCCGGCATTTCTTATTGCAATCTTGGAAATAGAATCGCGCATGGGCGCGAATGTGGGGAAGGGGACGTATTTAGCGGACATGCATCCAAGGGATCATGAAGCGTTTTTGCAGATCTGCCGGGAGCTTGGATTGGATCCGAACACTACCCCTGTTTCCAAAAAACCCAGCTATGGCTGGGGAGGGGCGATGGGTCCTGCGCAATTCTTGCCCACTACGTGGCTTGGGTATCGCGCTCGCGTAACTTCTTATACGGGGCGTCCTGCAAATCCATGGAACATTGAGGATGCGTTCTTTGCTGCCGCCATCAAGCTCGGGCAGGATGGCGCATCATCGAAAACCACTTCAGGAGAGCTTGCGGCCGCAAAGGCCTATATCGGCGGGAGTCCCTATTGCTCAAAATCCATTTGCAACTACTATGCGAATCTGGCCATTGAGAAGGCCGCAGACATTGAAAAAACTTTGTAATAATGAAAAAACAGGACTTTGTCGGAAAACTGATGGCATGGTATAGAAAAAACGGTCGTCATACGCTACCGTGGCGGCATACGCACGATCCCTATCATATTCTCGTTTCGGAGATCATGCTGCAGCAGACGCAGGTGGGACGGGTTGTCCCAAAATATCATACGTTTATAAAACAATTTCCGACTCTCAAAAAACTTGCCCGTGCATCCGGCGCATCGGTGCTCCGTGCGTGGCAGGGGATGGGGTTTAATAGAAGGGCGCTCTTTTTAAAAAAATGTGCTGAGGCGTGTGTTAAGGAGCATTATGGCAAAATCCCAGACACGTATGAATCCTTGCATAAATTATCGGGAATAGGGGACTACACTGCGCGCGCGGTTCTTTCTTTTGCATTCAAGAAACATGTTGCCCTCCAGGATACGAACATCCGGAGAATATTTTCACGGGTATACTTCGGCAAGAATCCATCCGCGGTTGCCGAGGAGCGTATAAGCAGTTTGATTTCTCGTGATTTGCCACACCATGATACAGCACTGTATCATGGTGCCCTCATGGATTTTGGCAGTATCGTATGCCGTCCAAAACCACTTTGCTCCGTCTGCCCCATGCAAAAATTCTGCAAGGCCGCTCCAAAGGTTCTTGCTCAAGGATGGCAGGTGCTTGAAGGGAGGGTAGTCCGCCATCCGCAGTCAAAATTTGAAGGATCTGATAGAAAGATCCGAGGGAGGATTGTTGATCTTTTGAGAGAGAAAGAACGCACGGATATCAATATGCTTATATCAGGCATTCAAGAGCCAAAGACACGTGTCAAAAAAATTCTGCGAACACTTCTACGTGACGGCCTGATAACAAAAAAGGGAAGCTTTTATCAGCTCCCCGCGTAACTGTCTTCGATTGCTCGGCCTGCAATACCGAATTTCCATAAGGCATTCTGGTATTCGCATTTCCGATTTGGGCAAACAACGAACAGCCACTGCCGCTCCGTAAATCCGCGTACTTCCCAGCCACCACTGTGGTCGTAGTGTTCTACTCTACCAGTCAACGGTTTTCCGCATCCGACGCAGGGTTTTCCCCTCGCCAAAAGGGTATATTTTTCTAGGGTCATTGCCCACCTCCATACTTTTCTAGTATACCCACTTTTTATAACTATATAATGTCAAAAATACGTTTATGTCAAGAACTTTTCTGTCCGAATTGAGCAGGCCTTGGATAAAGAATGAAAAACCGATTAGGAAAAAAACGCGTGCGGCATTGATCGTTCGATATCTGAAGAGCGAATATCCCGAGGCGAAGATGTTTTTGAAATACGGCAATGATATTCAGCTGCTTGTTGCGGTGATGCTGTCGGCACAGTGTACCGACAAGAAAGTGAACGAGGTGACGGAGAAGCTTTTTAAAAAATACAAGACGGCAAAAGATTTTGCGGATGCCGATTCTAGAATACTTGAAAAAGACATACATTCAACCGGTTTTTATCGCGCAAAAGCAAAGAATATCAAAGCTGCTTGTCGGATGCTTGTTGAGCAATTTGGCGGCAATCTTCCCAGGTCGATGCAAAAAATGCTCATGCTTCGCGGTGTTGCCCGTAAGACCGCAAACGTCGTTCTGGGCAACGCTTTCGGCATCGTGGAAGGCATTGCGGTGGATACGCATGTGCGGCGGCTTGCCCAGCGCCTGGGGCTTACCAAGGGAAATACCCCAGAAAAGATAGAGCGGGATCTCATGGTGCTGATATCCAAAAAAGATTGGTTTAGGCTCACCTATCTTCTTATTGAACACGGACGAACCATTTGTATCTCGCAAAAACCCCGATGTACTCACTGTCTCTTGAACAGGATGTGTCCTTCAAGCAGAATGTGATATACTCGATGTACCAAGCAGAGAGAACTTTATGGCCATAACATTTAATACCATCACAAAAGAGCAACTTAAAGAAAGGCTTGATCGGGGAGAGCGGATACAGATTGTGGATATCAGGCCTTATAGTGCATATTTCAAGGAACATATTCCCAAAGCGCTGCATCTTCCTTATGACCTCGTGGAGGAACGGGCAACGGAAGTTCTGAATTACGAAGAACCCATTGTTCTTTACGGATCGGACGAAAAAGATGTTTTTACCCAGCGAGCGGCCGAGATACTCGTTTCCCGCAAGTTTGATACCCGCTCTCTTTATCTTCTTGCCGAGGGGTTTATCGGCTGGAGGGGCGGAGGCTATTTTACGGCAAGCGAGTGAAATTCTTTTTCCCGTACTGTTCCGATATCCCGCACATGTCTCTATTTAAAAAAACTATAGCGCGCGATAAACCTTGCCCATGGTGCATGGGGATGCTTACGCTCTTACTCGCCGTTGTTTCGTGTGCCTCACTGATGTTTTTTAAACTTTATTACTAAATAATTTCATCATATGGAAGATAAAAAACACGAAGAAGCCGGAACGCACGATTCCTGTTGTGGTTCCGATGGATGCAGGTGCGGCGGTTCTTGTGTAGAAAATGGAGAATGCGGCTCCTTTGCAAGCCGAACCTCACGCTGGATGGGACATAATTGCAGAACGTGCCTTTGTATTTTGGGAGCAGTCGCGGGTATATTTTTGGCGGTCTGGACAGTGGCAAAGAGCCTCGAGGTCAAGCACCTATTGAATTACGGACCGGCCGGCATTGTTCAGCATACCGTAACGTTTTCGGCAACAGGAAAATCCGCGGTTTCTCCGGATACTGCCGAGATAGAACTTTCTGTGCTTACCGAAGGAAAAACTCCGCAGGATGTGCAGCAGGAAAATGCAAAAAAGATGAACGCAATAATTGAATTTGTAAAATCAAGTAAGATAGATGCAAAAGACATCAAAACTGCGGCATACTCGCTATATCCTAAATATGAATACCTGCGGGGTCAATCCAATATTTCCGGATATACGCTTACCCAATCTCTGCGGGTGAAGCTGCACGACCTGAAACAAGTGGGTGTTATACTGGAGGGAGCAACGACGCGAGGTGCCAACCAGGTGGGAGACGTTCGTTTTTTCGTAGATGATCCGGATAAATTTAAAGAAGAGGCCAGCAAGGAAGCCTTTAAGAAAGTGGATCTGAAAGCTCGGGAACTTTCGCGTCTTGCCGGCGTAAAGCTTGGACGCATCATCTCGTTCTCCGAATCAGGAGGCGATATGCCGCCTCCCGTGTTCTACGGAAAAGCCGAAGCTATTGGTATGGGAGGTGGAGGCGCAGGCTCTCCACAACTCGAGGAAGGTTTACAGGATATCTCGGTTACCGTCTCGGTTACGTATAGAATCGAATGATTGATCCGTGTCCGCGGCCCAATGGATAAGCGAACCTTCACAGCTCATGCGTGAGCGCGAACAAGTTCGGAATGACACAAAAGCGAAATTGATCATAAGGCGCCGTCGTTAACGTTGACGGAGAGTCTTAATAGTGGTACGTTTTCGTTGTCTGTACTTTTCAAAATTAAGGAGCTTGTATGAAGCCATGGCAGAGAGTATTTTTTGGATTGTTATGCGTGACTGCGACTTTCATCGGACCTGTAAAAAGTCAGGAGAAGGACTCATCGGCAGTAACTACCGTGACGATAAGGCCCCTGCAGGTTGGATTTTTCGTACTCGATACCGAAAACCACAATGCGTTTGTTGACAATCTCCCGCGCGAGAAATTCAGAGTGTCGGAAAAAGTTCCCGGAAAGGATTGGCAGACGCCGGAAGTTAAATCGGTATTCGGCGGCGAACAGCCATTACTGCTCGCTTTCGCTCTGGATACTTCGGACTCCGTTTTTCAGAGCGAGGCAGGTTCCGTGAAGAAGATTTTGCAGGATTTTGTGCTTACCGCCATGCGTCCCGGGAAAGATGCCGCGCTTCTGATCCCATTCAGAGAATCGGTTGACGGCAGACGGGCTTTCACGGATAACGTAGACACTCTCGTTGGCGATATCAAGAAGCTATCGGGTGGCGGCGGAACGGCGCTTTTTGACGCTTTGCTTACTGCGGTGAAGCGTCTGGAGGAGGAAGAGGAAAAACGCGGAATCGGCGAATACCGGAAAGCCATTATCCTGCTTAGCGACGGGCAGGAGAATGCGAGCGCTATTCAGAAAGAACGGTTCGGGGGTAACGCCGTAAGGGCGCACGTTGCGAAAAAAGACCTTGTCGAATATGCGTTGCTGGGCTCGGATATCCCCGTCTACGTTCTGTATACCAACCATCGGGATTCGGAGCGCACACCGCTTATGATGAGGGGCGTATGGACCTCGCCAGAAACGTCGGGAGAATGGCTCCGCAACATAGCGCGCAACAGCGGCGGGACATTCTTTCCATTCATGGGCGGACGAGAACGTCGGATGGCTTTTAAACGCGTCACGGAGGAGCTAACGCATAAGTTTTGGCTCTTGTTCTACGCTGCTGATCCGGTGAAAAACGAG
>JAUSGO010000036.1 GCA_030649025.1 bacterium
ACCACCGTGTTCCACACCGCCTCCTGGGCAGCAAGGTCGTGAATGAGAACGGCCGTTGAGGCGCTTAGCGCATCAATCTGGTTTGAGCCGTTATACCGCAAATACACCTGGGAGTAGCTGGCGCTATCATCGTCGGAATTGGCGTACACCACGTGCACCACGCTTGAAGCCGAATCCATGTCGATAGAAAATCCTCCTGATGTTTTTGCCGCAACCGAGATAGTTGCCGTAAACGGCCAGGTCATGCCTCCATCGGCAGAACCTATAGCGGTGAGCGTGTTTGCGGCAGTGAGCGCAACCGCAATAAGGTTGCCGAACCTGTCGGCAACCAACTTTCTCCCGCCGGAGTTATTGAGCGCTCTGGTGTTGGCAGAGGTGGTGACCACCGTGGGGTCTATGGTGATGGGGTATTGCGCGGTTTCCAGAAATTCTCGCGGGATGGTGAGGGTGATGAGGCCTGTTTTTTGGTCGTAGATAAGCTCGCCTTCTACGGTTTTCCCCGCCGCGTCGGTGATTTCCGGCACCGGCATGCGGAAAACTTCGGCGCCATTTTCTCCGTAAAATATGATGTCTCCCGGAATCCCGTTTGTGTCGCCAGACTCTTGTTTCCAATACACTCCTTCGTTTTCTTCCGTTGCGCCCGCTTCGCCGGAGCTCAAGCGAGGCGAGCGGAAGTTGTGCTTGAGACGGAAGGTGAGGACGGGAACATTTGTTGTTATTTGCTGATTGCTATTTGTTATTTGTTGTTTGAGCACATAATCCGCCTTTACGCGGTCTTGTTGTACTTCATATTCGGCATTGAAGTTTTGTTCTACACGAAAAAGGAGCTTGTTGTCTTGATGATAGACATCCTCATAGGGAGAGATTGATGATGATGTTTGCCCCGTTAGAGATCCGTTCCGGTCTACCGGAACGGCAGACGCCGAAGGCGGTCTTATCTCTAACGGGGTTTGAGGAAACTTTTCAAGCTCGAACTTAAGCCACTTTTTTGAATTGGTGTCCTCAATACGGAATCCGACTTTTTCATTTCCCTTTTCCGCAACTTCAATGCGGATGCCGTCGTGTTCGGAGGAGAAGCGGTATCGGCTTCTTGCCCTGAGCGGAGTCGAAGGGTTGGGATCGTTCTGGCGGTCATGGAACTTGAGATCGCTCTTGGGAAGCTTCGCCACGACCGTTCCCCTTTGCGGAGCTTGTTCTTCTTCTTGAGACTCTTCTGATGCAGGAAGAGCAGACTGGAGGATATTCTCTTCCGTTTCGGTTTCGATGTATACGCTGTCCAGGTATATTTCAACATTGGCATCCTCTACCGCAAGGACGTCGAGCCGCGCCTTGAGAATTTCCAGGTCGTCCGCAGTAAATGTTTTTGGCAGGTCGTAGGTGTAGTAGATGCGGGCGTTCGCGCCTTCCTGATCCTGCGCAATAGCATTTTGGAAGAGAAATCTTCGGAGCAGACTTGTTCCGAGTGGAGCCACGGGGGAGGTTTCCGGGATTGGCTCGGAGGAATCGAGCGGCAATGGGCGCGCTTCGGGTTCGGGCGTTATTTCGGGTGTAAGACGTATGCGGGTTGTAGCGGGCTCTTCCGGAGTTCCGGAGGGAGCGGGTTCCGCGCTCGCTTCAATGGACAGCGTTGGCGATGCTTCAAGAAGCACAGATGCCTCGGGGGATGAAAGAAGCGTATCGCTGGGAGTAGGAGCAATCGTATCGGACGGGCTGGGCAAAATGGTATCGGACGGGCTCGGCGCAAGGCTTTCGCTTGGCCTTTGGGTTTCATTGGATATTTGATATTGAGTATTAGATATTTTAGTGATCTCCTCCAGCGTCTTCCATTGGCTGTCCCCCACGGCATATTGGATACGAGCTACGAAATCTACAAAGCTGAAGTCCTGTAGTTGGGAATCCGGGGACTCTTCTTCAAGACCTTCGTCCAGGCCCGGAAGAATGAGCTGGGGTTCTGTGGATTCTGTCGGGATTGGAGAAGGAGTCGGGCTTGGCACCGGTGTTTCCTCCGGCGCTTCTATTGAGCCCGTTTCTGTTTGTATCTTTTGCAGTGTCTCCTGTATCACATCGCTCGGGACGGGCAGTTCTCCGTCAATGTTCGGAAGAATGATATTCGCCTCGGAAGTCTCCGTCGGAGAAATCGTCGGACTTGTTTCTGTTTGTGGCGCCTGTATCGTTTGTGAAGCTTGGGGCGTTTCTTGTATCACGTCGCTCGGACTTGGGCTCAATTCTCCGGGGGAGGATTGAGCGGGCAAGCTTTCCGTGTTTCCGGTTAATGGAGCTTGCCCAGGAGAAGAGCTATCGGAGGGCGCGGCTTCTTCCTGCGCGTATGCGGGATAGAATATCGATTCAAAGAAGCGGAAAAATTTTGAAACGGGGCTCCCTTCGGAAATACTCGGGACAGGCGGCTCCGGCTCTACAGTGTCAGAGGATTGGGGCGTTTCTTCGGGTGTTGGTTCGGCGGCATCTGACGCTTGTGGCGTCGGCTCCGGAATAATCGTTTCGCTTGGAACAGAAATATCCGACGGGCTTGGAGAAGTTTCGGATTCCAGACTTTGTTCCTCCGGAAGAGTCGGGAATACAATCGGGAGAGATGCGGCGGGTTCGGAAGACGGACTTGTATCATTTGGTGTTTGTTGTTCGTTGTTGGTCGCGGAAGTTGTTGGTCGCATCACATCGCTCGTCGGCAACGGCGCGGGAGCTCCTTGTTTTTTTCTCACGCCCAAAACGAACGTAATATGCGCCTTGGTGAAATCTTCTTCGGGACGGGAAAACCCGTCGCAGGAAATATCTTTGGAGCCGCCGGGGAAAAAGGCGGAGTTTTGGTCGTTGAAATCAAAAACGCTCCCATCGGGTTTCACCTCGGGAGCTCCTTGGGCATTTTGCGGACTTACGAACGAACCTTCGCAGCGCGTAGCATGCGTGCGGTTCACGGTGGCTTGCGTGAAAATGGACCTGTTGAACAGCACGAACAGAAGAAGCACCAGAAGCACCGCAAGGGGTTCTGCGCGGAACAAAAAAAGCGCAAAGCGTTTTACGGCGTGCGCGAAAGATTCTTTCCGCTCGCGGTGAGCTTGTCGAACCTGCTCTTCAATGCGCGTTTGGGCGCGGCGTGCACTTGTCAGTATGCTCCGCCCTGCGCGCTTGGCGCGTGGCGGAATGATGTCGCGTATGAATTGGGGCACTGATGACTTCGTCAACTATTACATATATTAATGTACCATACGTGAGATGGCGCTGAAGATGATTTTTGGAAGAATCACGGGTCTATCCGATTTGAGAGAGAATAGACGAAAAAACCGCATTTGTATGCGGTTCTTTTCGTATTGACGGCTTTTGTTTTTTATTTTCTGCTTAAGTCCTGTGGATAACCGCCAAAAATCGTATCGTCTGTTCCATGGTACACGAGAGAAATGCAAACTTTTTGCCCGATCGGGCAAAAAGTTTGCACCCAAACCAACTCCCTAATATCCATCAACGCCGCACCAAAAACTCTTCTGTCTCATCAGGTCACGAACTCGGAAATTCTTTTTGATGATTCGTGGAGCAATTCAAACTTCTTTAGCAAATCTTTGTCGTAGTCCATGTGTTCAACGACCATACAGCGGGTATAGATTTTTATGCGCATCTCCCAAAGGAGCTGGATGAGCTCCGGGGAGATGCGACGCGGCGTGATCCAAACGCTTTTGTGCAATTTCGCAAATCCGAAAGACACAAGATGCCTCCGCAGGAAATCGCGATGCGCGCGAAGCCGTTCGGGAATATCAAAAATAATGATGCGCCATTTTTTATCCCATGGTTTTCTTTCTTCGGATTGCAGAAGTTTGCATCGCTCGAGCAGTATGCGCAGGTTTCCCTTCGGCGTAAGCACGAGCATGGGACTTTGCGCATGATGTTTGCGGATTGTTTTTACATAACCACGCTTGCGAACGCCAGAGAGCGCCGATCCGAGCGTCCGTTTGCCAAAACCGCCATGGGCGGTAGCCTGATCAAATACCTCGAACGGCAGACTCCCAAGTTCGAAAACTTTTTCGAGAAGAAACAGGAAGGCTTTTTCGGTTTTTGCAAATTTCTTCTTTTGCATATATATGCATGTAAACTTTTTGCCCGATCGAGCAGAAAATCTGCAATCACTCTTTCAACAGATTCAATAGCTTCAATGGAAGGCCTCTTGTGTAGCCGCAATAGGAATTGCCGAAACAAACAATTCTCGCAACGCCACAACTATGGCGTACGCTGAATGGAGAGCGTGAAGCTTGAGCCTGGGCCGCCGTCCACAAAAACCTCGATGGTGTTTGTGCCGGGAAGAAGCGATACCGGCGAAGAAAGTTCGTTCTGATGTTTTTTGAAAAGCGACCCGTTGCCTACCACGCTGCCGTTCAGCAGAATGCGCGCGCCGGTGATGGGAGAGCTGCCATTGGTTATCGTAAGAGTTGCGCTCCCCTGAGCAGAAAAAAAATGCACGCGGGAAACATGTGGATCGCGAGACACTTGGGAGGAGGATCCTGATTGCAATGACACCGCGGCGTTCATTGACGAAAAAGAAGCGGCCGCGTTGCGATTACCGGCGCTGAAAAATGTAACGGGTGCCACGCCAAAATTTTGCGCGGCCACAAACGAAGAAAGATGATTCGTATTCCCGCACGCATACGTCCAGCCGTAGGTGTGCGTGATCGGTGCCGCCTCCGTTCCGTCTAACTGCCAAAGCCGCACTTCCCCATTCGGAACCGAAAAACGTTCCATGTCGAACGAAACACATACCGTTATGGGGCCTGAAAATTGAGCAGTTGTTGAAGCGCGATACACGTATGCAGGGGAACCGAAATCGATATTTGGGTATTTCTCGGCCGAGATCTCGCGAACGACCGTGGTAATGCCTGCGCGACTCACTGATGGAAAATAAAAACTGATTCCTGAAACCGAGCTTATCGAGATGCTACTGCCCGCCGGCGTTTCCTCTGCTCCGGTAAGCACGCCATCGGAAGCACGAAGTGCGATGGGTTGCATAAGCATCGCATAGAACACGATGCCCGCCAAAAATCTCGTACGATGCTTTAAGAATTTTTTCATAAAATGACAAGAACTTGCGTCTTTTGCCCGCCTTTGCGCTTTACTGCCAAAAACCGGCAAGAAATGACGCCGTCCGAAAAAATAAGATTGATTTAAGACTTTATCATGGGAACAAAAACTGTGCAACAAGCAATCCCTCCTTGTGTTCTGTGGACTTATGGGATTGCGCAGTGCCCGCAGCAAAGCGAAGGGTAACCCCGCACTTATCGCGATAAGTGCGGGGCAAAGACAAACTAAAATAGCTCTTTTGGAGCCATTCTAGCTAAAAGATTTGGTATATAAACGGCTCTCTTAGGCCTTTTTGGGACCCCGAGAAACCACCCGCCACATGGCGGTGCCGCATTTTGGGCAGGTCCCAACCATGAAATTCACCGGACCACGCTTGGTATCCTTTGTTACGGGCTTGGCATCCTTAATTTCCACGTCCTTCATCTTACACTTGACACAATATCCCGTCATATGGTTAAAAAGTTAAGAGTAATCCTTCTCAAATAAGTATAGCATGCCCATAACATGCGCACAAAGGAGAGAGGGGCTTGTGTTTTACAACTCGTTTAGCTTAGCGGCCACAATGAAATCATTCTCCGAAAGGCCCTTCACCGCGTGCGTCCAGAGCACGATAAGCACCTTGTCGTACCAGATATGTATGTCGGGATGATGCTGTTCGTGTTCGGCAATTATGGCTATTTTATTCACGAAATCCATGGCTTTTGTAAAATTGCCGAATTGAAACTGGCGGCGGATCTTGTCGACGCCTTCTTCGTGGACATGCGTCCAGGACGGATCGAGCTTCTTAAGATATGTCCCGATCTGTTCCTTGTCGAAGGGAAGTGCGCCGCTTTCGCACGGTATGCATTTTTTTAATTTGAGATCTTCCATGGCAACTACGCTTTGGTCAGTTTTTTTCACGTCCGGTATATGTACGGCTCATGACCGCTTCGAGTCCTTTTTTATTGTAATAGAATAAAATCTTCCCTTCGGCATCCCGAATCTCGGCTTCTTCAAATTCTCGGTCGCCGCCCCTCACGATCCGCGCTTTCAAAGATCCGTCGTCCAGCGCTCTTTGAAAATCGGGGCTCCGGATGTATTTCCGCCACCAGTCTTCTACGGCAAGTGCCGCCTCAACAATCGCGTTCGAAGACACCATCCTGTCCGTTTCCAGGCGCTGGCGTTCTTGTGCTTCAAGTATTTCTGCGGTACGGATTTCTCCCTGGCTCGCCGCCCGGTCTTCGCCATAATTCGGTTTTCTTGTTTCGGGAATAATTTTGTGTTCCATAATTGATCTTTAGTGCTTGCTACGAAACATGCGTTGCGCACTGCTCTGCTTCAGGGTGATGTAAACCGTGTTGCGACACAGCTCTGGTTTTAATCGACTTTCGATTGCTTTCGAAATAGATACTCGCGTCCTAAAAATTACGTTATCCCGGCAGTGCTGCAGCAGTTGACTCGTTGAAGTATTCGTCCACCAAACCCGGAGTAGGAGCGATCTTCCCGATAGAAAATGGGTCTTTCCCCAGGCCATCCAGGGCTACGGCGAAAGCCTTCATGTGGGTGATTTCGCGGGTCATAAGGAACTGCAAGGCATCGCGCGACCCCGGATCATCGCAAAAACCGATCAGGCGTTCATACACTATTTTCGCACGCGCCTCGGCTGCAATATTGCTCCTAAGATCAACATCGAGTTCTCCGGTAATTGCGACGTAACTGGCCGTCCAAGGTTCCCCGACGGAGTTGCAAAGCGCCACGCCACCTCCACCCGCGATTGCAATAAGCGGATCTACTTCGGCCGGGTCTCGTTTTTTCTTCATGGGCTCAAGATGCATCCGGGCAAGCGTTCCTACGATTTCCAGATGACTTAGCTCCTCCGTCCCAATATCCATAAGCAGGTCTTTTATTGCAGGATTCTCGCAATTCAAGCCCTGTACTGAATATTGCATCGCGGCAGCGAGCTCCCCATTGGCGCCGGAATACAACCGCCAACCTCAATAAATTCACATTGCCACATATTAAAAAACCCCG
>JAUSGO010000037.1 GCA_030649025.1 bacterium
GATTCCTTTTTCTCGCCTCGTCCCTCCGGCTCGAAAAAGCCCGGGAAGTCCACCGGACTTCCCTTCTCATCCCGTCCCAGAACTTCAAATGAGAAATTTAAAACACCACGCCACGGAGGTGTTTTAAATTTCATTCGTAGCCCTAGTGGGAGAGCGTTGGAACCAAGTCATTATCGAGGTGAAAAGATGGAGTGAGTTTGCTAAAAGCTTGCACCTGGCTAATTTGACCGCCTAAAAATTGATAAATTGACCATCTTCATACTACCGCGAGGGATTAGAAACAAGAAAGCATGTAGACAAGTCTAGTAAAGTTATAATTCGCAAAAATCCGTGAAATCGAAATATCCACACATTAGAATAAGCAGAAACACTCACAGCTTTCTCCTGGGTGAGGCTGCACGTTTTAGAATCAGTATCAGCGAACTTATAGAAATCATCATAGGCTCATATAAAGAAAATCCCAATACTTTTTCTGAGATGACAGGGGGTGTCATTGGGACACAACCACCTTGGAGCGAGTATCATCGAGTGTTAAAGCGCAACGGACAAGGCAGAAATGATAAGTCTCTCGAAATATCGCTTCGCCTGAACATATAGCGGCATACCCCACAAGCTAAGCTTATATGGCCATTAGTAATAGAATTAAAAAACTGGAGAAAAAGATTGGTGAAGCGGGATTGCGTTATGAGGTTGCTTTGGATGATTACGACGTTATGAAAGCTTACATTCAAGTCAGTAGATATGGAAAAGTTATCGGTAGAATGGATTATGATAGCGCAGAGGCTAAGAAACTTGAACGATTGGGCAGGATAGAGCCCTTTAAGTTAGTTTTAGGCGATGACTCAGACCCTTAAAATCTTGAGTAAGTCAGCAACATCTATGTCAAAAAAAGGGTGCAAGCAAATCAAGCTGGACAACAAGCAATGCCAAGCGTGGGCTATGACCGACAGCGATTTTTGTTTTATGCATGACCCTGCCATGGAAATCGAAAAACGCAACGCAGTCATCAAGGGCGGAAGGGCGCAGAGGAGAAACCGTAGACCGCTGCCAGTAGTCGAGATAAAAGATACGAAAAGTGTTGCGAATCTGTTGTCATTGACAATCACTGAAGTGAGGCGAGGAGAAGTAGATTTAAGAGTGGCAAATTGCGTGGGATACTTGTCAGGACACCTTATTAAGGCCCTAGAAATATCTGATCTAGGAGAGCGTGTAACCGAGCTCGAAGAAGTGCTTGCCGAAAAAGAGCTTGTTGGAGCGCGAGAATAGTACTGTAACAACATTCTATCTAGGTCTATGACTTAAGAAATGCCGCCCTAGAACACCAAAAAGCAGCCGTTTTACGGCCGCCCTTCCAAGAGTCTTTTAATACCACTGCGCGACTCCCCCGTGATGAGAACAAGTGCCGCGTCTATGAAGGCTGAAACTATATGTACCATCTCTGCATCTAGCGCTCGCTCCCCCTGGTCTGGTGTCTGAATACGCAGGAGAGTGAACTTTAAGTCCGTCGGAATTTGTATAGTAATTGTTGTTGGATAACGGAGCCGGGGTTAGAATCGGAGTATAAATCGGGCGAGGGGTCGGTGTTACAATATTAAAAGCGTTGTAACTATTCTGTGTCGTAGTTACGCTTGTCTGGCTTTCGCTACCCAAAGCTCCGATACCCATTACGGCAATTGCGATTCCTATTGCCCAAAAAATAGTTTTTCTCATTGATCCTATGTTAATAAGTTTCCAAATTATCCAAAGCCCAACTCATATCCTCGTAGCTTGACCACGCATAGGATTTCGCTTCTTCAATACCACTATTCGCATCGTCTAATCGGTAAGCCAAAGAATCGCCCCTGCTTTCGCAATAATCAAGTTGGCTCTGCAACTCTTTCTTAGATGGTCCCGAATCATAAAACCACCAAATTCCACCAATAATTAACAAAAAAGCGATAAATCCACCCATATTAAGAATTTAGACAAGCAAGGTAGTCTGAATTATATTGCTGTTCCCCAGTACGCCTCACTGCTTGTTTCGCCTGTTCCCATAGATCAGCAATTTGATTTTCCAAATTTGAATAATAATTTACGGTAACCTGCTTCGTATTAGCGCAACTCTGATGATAAGTCGTTATCATCTCCGGACTCATGCCTATCATATCTGGCGGCAATGGTGCAAGCCAACAATCCACTTGTTCTTGTTTGGCAGCAAGATAATTTGCGTGTGTAGCATCGAGTTGACTCTGAAATTCCGGTAATTTAGCGGTCAATACTCTTGTTATATTATCATCCGTTTGTTTTCTTGCGCTTGCCTGGCATTGTGCAATTTTAAGAGCTGGATCAATAGTTGGTAATGGAGTAGGTAAAAAAGTTGGTAAGGGTGTCTGGGATGGAGCGGGTACGGGGATTGGCTTAGAAGTGGCCCCTGGAACTGTTTTCTTAATTGGTTTTGGTGTTGGCGTAGGAGTCAGTGTAACTTCTGGTGTTGGGATTGGGGTGGAAGACGGCGAAACAACCACAATTATTGGTGTAGGCGCAGGAGACTGAACTCGTTGCAGATCAACCCCGAAAAGTCCAGCAATTGCTATGAAAATTGAAGCGATAAATTTACTCATAGGATAGGGGGAAGCTTAGTTATATATATTGTAAACCTATTAGTATGCTTTGTCAAGTACCGGCTGGTAAGTAGCGTAGAAAAGTTTTACCCACTGTACAAGCTTTAAATAGGGGCTATAATAGAAATAAGTAAATAAGGGTGGTGTATGTGGGCACTCCCTAAATTGGCAAATGCGGTTGCCTAGCCAATTTTGAGGAGTTTTATTTTACAAAAAAGAATTAACGCAATCATAGACCGTGAATCAAGCGGCGAAGCCCTGTTGTGGCGCGTCATTTGATTTGCGGTTTTTTTAATTGTCCGGCCATATTCCAACAGGGTACTGTCTCGCTATTGCGGGCAGGTGGCCAATACACCCTGTTGGAGCCTGCCCGGAGTAGCGATTTTAATTATGAAGTCCTTGGAAAGAAGATTCAAAAATATTAGTGAAAAGAAACCTCTTTGGAGTACCCACACCTGTTTTGCGCTTGCCATCCAAGAGCAGGATTTTGGAACTCAGGCGATCCACCGCTGGTTTAACCGTCTAGTGAGTAACGACGACTACGCCAAAAACGAGAAACGGGCAATATTGCGACACCTAGAGAAGCTAACAAAACCAGTGAGGACAACCGGAATTGAAGATCAAACGAGCTTATGCACAGCGCTCGACGTTAAATACGGGGCAGTAGTCGCCAAAATTCAGAAATGATATTTTTACAAATAATTTTGGTTATGCGGAATCACCAAATGCGTGCTTACAATTGAACACCTTAGAAGAATTGACCCCGAAACCAAAGACGCTTCAGACGAGGAGCTTTCTAAAGCGCGAGATTTATACTATCAAATGAGCCAATTTTCCTTTGATAAATGGCTGGAAAATAGGGGTTCCAAAAATCCCGCAGGGGTATTGCGCAATGTCCTTAATAATCCGAAAATATAAGCATGACTTGCGAGCGAGCAAAAACAAGCGTTATTTACTGCCGGGTATCCTCCAAAGAACAGGTTGAGGGTACGAGTTTAGAATCCCAAGAGCGGATTTGCAGGGAATATGCCGCAAGGCAAGGCGTTGAGGTGGCTGAAGTTTTCATAGATCGTGGCGAATCGGCAAAGACTGCGGACCGAAAAGAGTTTTTAAGGGCTCTAAGCTTCTGCGCCGACAAGAAACGTCCCATAGGATTTTTCATTGTTTATAAACTTGATAGGTTCGCGAGAAATCAAGATGACCATGTTACGGTCCGTGCAATATTGAAGAAGTCGGGGACACAGTTAAAATCCGCCACTGAGCCGATAGATGAAACGCCAGTTGGCCGGGCCATGGAGGGCATGGTTTCCGTGTTCGCGGAGTTTGATAACAACATGCGTACCGAACGAACGAAGCAGGGCATGCTAGAAAGGGTAAAACAAGGTGTTTGGGTATGGACCGCGCCCCTAGGCTTCTACAGACCCGTTAAAGGCTCAAATATCGCGCCGGAGCCAGGAACAGCAGAATATATCCTAATTGCGTTTGAAGAGTATGCGAAAGGCATTTACACCTATGAGAAACTGGCGACATACCTGGCTACAAGAGGAATGAGAACCCGAAATGGAAAAATACCCTGCGCCCAGCTCATAGAAAAAATCCTGAAAAACCCTCTGTACATGGGTGTCATTAGAATTTGGGGATTAAGCGTGAATGGGACCGGAACTTTTGTACCTATTATTTCGGAATCTCTTTTTACTCAATGCCAAGCGAGTAATGTTAGAAAATCTGCTCATGCTGCGCCCCGGTCCGCGAATAACCCACTCTTCCCTCTTAGGAGATTGGTCGTATGTACTGAATGTCAAAAACCGCTAACGGGGAGTTCTTCAAAAGGACGTGGCAGAAAATACGCCTATTATCATCACGCCAAGCAGGACTGTCCCGAAGCCAAATTCATTCCCAAAGAAACGCTGGAGCAGTTATTTGTGGAGTTTCTGAATGAAGTAGAGCCGGATATAAAATACGAAAAAATGTTCAAGGCGATAGTCTTGGATAGTTGGCAATCCAACTACAAGAAGCTGGATGAGAACAATGCCAAGATTCGAAAGGACATTGAAAAACTTGAACAAGCACGCCAGCGGACTTTTGACTTACACCGGGCAGGAACTTATAACGATGACGAATTTTTAGAGCAGAAAGAGCTTATCAATAAACAGATAAGCCAAAAGCACCTATTTATTCTAGAAAATAGGGTTGAGGAGTTTGATATGGAAGAGGCGCTTAACTATACATTTGGAGTGGTCCGGCAAACCACACAAACGTGGATAGTATCTGAATACCCAGAGAAGCTTAGATTCCAACGGATGATTTTTGAAGGAAAACTAGACTTTGACGGGAAGAAAGTTGGAACCGCCGAATTATCGCTTCTCTATCGCATGAATAGGGATTATGCCGGAAATAAATCCCACTTAGTAGCCCCGACGGGATTCGAACCCGTGTTCGCGGCTTGAAAAGCCGATGTCCTAGACCGGGCTAGACGACGGGGCCCCCACACTAATTGAGCACAAAATACTTACACGGAGTGCCGACACGGAGCTTCTTACCTCTTCTACGTCAGTAAAAATCTACAAAGAGAGTACGCGCCTCGTCCCCAAGTGCTCAAGTAGTGTGGGGGCGGGGCCATTGCATCAAGTTTAGTCAAAAGATATCACAAATAAGGAAGAAAATCAACCCCTACGCTAATAGTGCACGCTTAATAATCGCACGATATATCAGAAAGTTTTTTCTTAAGATGGCTCCTCTCTTTCTGTAGGTGTTATTTGTGGTGCCGTGCGCCACCAGTGCACTATTAGTGTGGGGGTCAAGGTTTTGAGAATAAAAAAGGACGAAGCATGTTCGTCCTTCAGCCGGTCTTGGCCGGTGGCAAAGCATTGGTCTTGCTGTCGGAGTTTTTCACGGAAAAAGGGATTCCGGCAATTGCGTTGTTGACGAGTTCTTCGTCAACAACAAAGCGTTCCGACGAATGATCCGGTAAATAAAACATCGCATCGCGCATAAAATCTTCCATAACTCCTCGAAGTCCCCTGGCACCGACTTTGCGCTTACAAGCCTCTGCGGCAATGATGTCCAATGCTCCTGCAGTGAACGTCAACTCCACATTCTCGGCGCGAAACATCGTTTTGTAGTACTTCGCCAGCGCGTCTTCCGGCTCGGTCAGAACCCGAATCAGGTCTTCCTTCGTCAGTTCATCAAGCACTCCGATGATCGGCAGACGTCCAACGAATTCCGGGATCATGCCATACGCTATCAGATCGGTGGCATCAACCTCATGAAGCCAGGAGGTTTGCAGAGCCTCTGCTGATTTTTTTATCTTCTGGAGGAACCCCATTGATTTCTTACCACCCAGGCGTCCGGCGATAATTTTTTCAAGCCCGGTAAATGTGCCGCCGCAGACAAAAAGGATGTTCGTAGTATTGATTTCCACATATTCGCCTTTGGGATTCTTGGGCCCGGCTTTGAAAGGAACGTTCGCAATCGTGCCTTCAAGGATCTTCAGCAATCCCTGCTGTACGCCTTCGCCAGACACGTCGCGCACTACGGATGAGCCGTCTCGTTTTTGTATCTTGTCTACCTCGTCAATATACACTATGCCCCTCTGCGCTTTCTCCACGTCTTCACCGGCGGCATGATACAGACGCAACAGAACACTCTCAACGTCTTCTCCGACGTATCCGGCCTCGGTCATGGTGTTGGCATCTGCCTCCGCAAACGGCACGTCCAACATTCTCGCCAGAGTTCTGGCAAGCAGGGTTTTTCCCGTTCCGGTGGGGCCGATAAGCAAAATATTTGCCTTGGAAATTTCAGGTGCCGGACCGAGCTTTAGCAGCTCCGTTCGCTTGAAATGATTGTTCACTTCCACGGCAAGCACCATTTTGGCCCGATCCTGCCCAACAACAAATCGATCCAAAAACGCCTTGATCATCGAGGGCTTCGGGAACTTACACGGTGTGTAGTCCAGAAATCCGCTCACTTGATCATCGGCATTTTTATTGGCGACGATCAAGCACTCCCCGCAGATCCACTGGTTCTTTTCTTCGTTCACGGAAATAAGGTATCTGGCTTCTGAACAAAACACGCAATGAGGATCTTGAGAAGTGGTTTTTTCAAACATAAAGCACCTCCGCTCATTCATTTCTATGGAATTATTAACGTACATAAGGCAAAAACCTTCGTTGATGCCTTCTTGCAAATGTATCCTAAATTTGCGATAATGTCAACCCCAGCCCTAATTCTCGTTGGATAACTTTTGCCAGATAAGCCGAGGAAGTCTATAGTAATACATGCTATGCAAACATCACGTCACATACTTGCGATTGAGACTTCGTGCGATGAGACGGCCGCCGCGGTTTTGGTGTTCTCAAAAACCAAAAGTCCGAGCCTTATCTCTAGCATCGTTTCCTCCCAAGTCAAACTCCACGCCAAATTCGGCGGCGTAGTGCCGATGCTTGCCGCGCGAGAACAGCAAAAGAACATCGAGCCGGTCATTGCCGAAGCACTGCGCACGGCGCGCGTCAATCTTCAAGATATTGATTACTTCGCGATAACGCGCGGACCCGGGCTCATTCCTTCATTGCACGTCGGCGTGAACTATGCGCGTGCGATTTCTTTTTCCATGCAAAAGCCTCTTCTGGGAATTAATCACATCGAGGGACACATTTACTCGAATTGGTTATCACCAATTCGAGTAAATCCGAAATCCAAAATCCGAAATTCCAAACAACAGCGGAGTGATATTCAAAAACCTATAAGCTATAAGCTAAAAGCTAAAAGCTTTCCCATTCTTAATCTTGTCGTATCGGGGGGACACACGGAACTCATTCTGATGCGCGGACACGGAAAGTACGAAATTATTGGGGAGACGCTGGACGATGCCGCAGGAGAGGCATTCGACAAAGTCGCTCGCATGCTGGGACTGCCCTACCCCGGAGGACCTGCGCTTGCACATATGGCTGAAAAAGGGAATCCTGCCGCATTCGCATTTCCCCGCCCGATGCTTGCGTCAAAGAATTTCAACTTCAGCTTTTCGGGGCTCAAAACCGCGGTGCTGTACACTGTGCAACAGATGAACAAAAAGCAAATAACAAATAGCAAGACCGATATATGCGCTTCTTTTGAACAGGCGGTTGTTGATACGCTGACAACAAAGACTATCCGCGCCGCAAAATTATACGGCGCGAGGGGTATTTTTATGGCCGGGGGCGTGTCGGCAAATAAAAAACTCCGAAAGGAACTTTCGGAGCAGGTCATCAAAGAACTTCCTGGCGTAGCATATCGTCATCCCGATTTAGCTTACACCGGCGACAATGCCGCGATGATAGCGATGGCGGCATATTGGCATATCCTGCGGGGCACTAAGCAACCGCCGGAGGTTACCGCGGACGCGAATCTGCGAATTGTATGAAAAAAAGTCCCGCCGAGACGGGACCTGATATTCACTTCCTTTTAAGCTGGTTGACGCGGTCTTGATAGATCTTGAGCAGGGCAAGGGCCGCCCGCTTTTTTATTTCCTTCTCGACTTCGCAATCGGAGAAGTCCGCGATCTCCCGGCCCTCATTTTTTATGGAAAGGTCGAGCAAGCGCATGTCAAAACCAATGAGAGAGTTTTCCAGAAGCTCGGTAATGCGGCGGAGATGCACAACGGCTCCGGGAGAAGAAGCGACCCTGCCAAGATGGTGTCCCAGGCCCCACGTTATGAGCGCCTCAGCAAAATGGTCGAGCGCGCGAGCGTGGCTCGCGTCTTTTTCGAAGGATGACTTCAGCCACCTTCCGTAAACATCAAGCAGGTAATTTGCGACAAAACGCGGATATGGGGGCTTGGCGAGATTTTGCGGAACTCCTTTTATGAAAAGCGAGATGAGGAGCTCATGCAAACCGTTCCACCCGGGAAAGCGTCGAGCAACTTCCCTTAGCCAATGTTTGACAATGAGTTGTTGCGCGACCGCTGCCACGGCGTCATCCATGCTCCGGCCTATCTTTATGTAGAAGCGAACCCGGTGGTCCAATATCTCCTCCGGCGTGTGATCGCCTCTTTGAACGTACTGAACTTCCTCTTCATCGGGAATCTCTATTTTCGTTCCCGCATAAAGAAGCGACTCTGCTTCCTCACGGCTAAGTTGCCCGTCTCTCCACTGCCACTCAAGCCTTTCCCAGGTAAGCCTTGGAAAGCCCCGCTCCACCGAAAACTCCATATTCTTGAGTTGGATCAAGTGTGCGAACATACCGCTCCTCCTTTTCTGGCCGCCCTGTTCCGGGCAGCATGAGGATATATAGATTCGTCTCCTCCCGGGAGACACGGCCTTGTCCCGCATTGGACAAGCTTTTTCGGTTCTAAAAGAACTACCGAAAATTCATCATACTGCATAAAAAACCTTTGTCAATCGGAAAAAAATCTGTCATACTGCCTGCATGCCCGAAGAGAAAGAAAAAAATGACTGGGGATCCTATGACCCCAAACAGCACGAGGATGCAATGTACAAACTCTGGGAAAAGGGCGGATTTTTTAATCCCGATAATCTCCCCTCCGGCCACAAAAAGCCGTTCACCATCATGCTTCCGCCGCCAAATATCACCGGGTCCTTGCACATGGGACACGCCTTAAATGCGGCTATTCAAGATATTTTGATCCGCCTTAGGCGGATGCAGGGGTATCGTGCGCTTTGGGTTCCGGGGACCGATCACGCCTCCATCGCCACGCAGAATGTGCTTGAAAAAGAGTTGAAGAAAGAAGGCAAAACGCGGCACGACGTAGGTCGCGAGAAGTTTTTGGAGCTTTTCTGGGCATGGAAGGAAAAATATGGAAGCACGATACTCGGACAGTTAAAAAAGCTTGGCGCGTCATGTGACTGGTCGCGACTCCGCTTTACCATGGATGAGGGGTACGCGAAAGCCGTTGAACACGCATTCCGCCACTATCACGAAAAAGGACTTATCTACAAAGGCAAGCGCGTTATTTCCTGGTGCGTGCGGTGTCAAACAAGCCTGTCGGACCTTGAGCTTGAATATAAAGAAGAAATGGGCACGCTCTGGTACATCCGTTATCCCATTACCGAACACGAGCGGGCGCTTGCAGGTAGGGAATTTTTGGTCGTGGCGACCACGCGTCCCGAGACGATGCTCGGGGATCAAGCGGTGGCGGTACATCCGGAAGACCGGCGCTACAAAGAACTTATCGGCAGAAGAGTCGTGTTGCCCATACAGAACCGAGAAATATCCGTCATCGGCGACGATGCGGTGGATAAAGATTTCGGCACGGGAGCGGTGAAGGTCACCCCTGCGCACGACCTGACAGACTATGAAATAGCCCAACGCCACAACCTTGAGCTTCGGCAGGTCATCGGCACAGACGGCAAGATGACGGCGCTAGCCGGTACAGAATATGCCGGTTCAAAGACCGCGGAGGCACGGGATCGGATAGTTGCCGCTTTAAAAGAACAGAACCTCCTGGAAAAAGAAGAGCCCTATCCGCATTCAGTGGCAATATGTTATCGCTGCAGCACCGTGGTGGAACCGATGCCTTCGGAACAGTGGTTCTTAAAAATGAAAGAACTCGCCAAGCTCGCGCATACCGCTGTAAAAGAAAAACGGGTGAAGTTCCACCCCTCGCGGTGGGAGGAAGTTTTTACCAAACGCCTGGAGAACGAACGGGACTGGTGTATCTCGCGACAGATATGGCTGGGACACCGCATACCCCTGGAAGGCGAGACGGACACGTTCGACACGTGGTTTTCCTCCGCGCTTTGGCCGTTTGCAACTCTTGGCTGGCCAGAAAAGACGAAAGACCTTGAAACTTACTATCCAACCCAGACTCTTTCCACCGCCCGGGACATCATAAATCTCTGGGTAAGCCGCATGGTATTTTCCGGTATGGAGTTTATGGGTCGGTGTCCGTTCGATGACGTCATCATCCACGCAACAGTGCTAGCAAAAGATGGCAAGCGTATGTCAAAATCTCTGGGAACGGGCGTCGACCCCATGAAACTCATCGAGCAATATGGAGCGGACGCAACCCGATTCGGGCTGATTTGGATGTCGCTCGGGGGACAAGACATGAAGTTCGGAGAGGAACCTATTGTTGCGGGAAAGAAGTTCCTGAACAAAATATGGAATGCCGCACGTTTCGTTTCAACAAAAACGAATGATAATATCGAGCGCGGCTTTCCGGAAAAGCCGAGGTTGGTAGAGAATGCATCCATTATTGAATCCTTGCATCAGACCTCGGACGTCGTGACACGGTATCTGGAAGTTTATGATTTCGGACAAGCCCTACACGCCACGCATGAGTTCTTCTGGCACAGGTTCTGCGACCAGTACATTGAGTGGACGAAAAAATCTCTCGGCGGGGATGCCGGAGACAAGAAGGATGATGAAGAGACTAAACAAGTACTTGGCGCCGTATTCGTATCTTCGCTCAAGCTATTACACCCCTTTATCCCATTTGCCACCGAGGCACTTTGGCAGCACATTCGGAAAACGGAATGGGAGGAGCAGCTCATGGTTGCGTCGTGGCCCTCCTCCATTCATACATAATCCTCCTCGTATATGGCTGCCGTCCTTTTTATAAAATTTTTTCCGCTCATCCTCATTGTCGTGGGACTTTTCCCCAGCGTTGTATGGCTGCTCGTATACCTTAGGGAAGACGCGCACCCCGAACCGAAAAAATCCATCTTAAAGATATTTCTGTGGGGCATGCTCGTAGCCCCATTCGCGGTACTCCTGCAATACCTTGCGCTTGCCTCCCTTGAATCCTCCGGCGTAGCGGGGGCGGCGGCCATTGGTCTTCTGGGACTTGCCGCCATCGAAGAGTATCTGAAGTATCTGGTCGTAAAAACAGAGATAGAAGACGAGCCGGTTTTCAACGAACCTACGGACGCGGTCATATACATGATCATTGCGGCTCTTGGCTTTGCGGCCGTTGAAAACATTTCCATCGCATTTTCTCTCGCTCCTACGGGACAGCTGCAGACGCTCTCGGCAAATACCGGAAGTTTTCTCAACATCCTCAAGGTTCTGGGAGTGCGTCTCTTGGGGGCGACGCTGCTTCATGCGTTCTCTTCAAGCATAGTCGGTTATGCGTTGGCCAGGCGTGTTTTTGCCAAACGCGGGATGTGGATAATCCCCCTGGGACTTGTGGGGGCCACTCTGTTGCACGCCTTGTTCAATTATCTTATACTTCAGAGTAGCGAGGTCCGCGGTGTTGCATTTATTCTTGCGGCCGCCACCATGACCGGAGCCATCATTTTCATCTTCAAAAGGGTTGGGCGCATGCAGGCCTCATAAGTAATTTTTTTGAGCATATTAAAAATACTTTTACATTAAACTTAATAAGGCTTGCGATGTGGCTATAGTCATATCACGGTCTCTAATGGAATGAAAAAATCTTTTTTTGATAAACTCACCGGTAGCACAAAAGTCGAGGATCAGGAGGGTCCCGAGATCTCCGGCGGAGAGGAAGGGGCGGAGGGATCTCGCGGAGCAGAGGCCGAAACGGGAGAGGGACAACTCACCATTGATGTATATCAAACGGAGAGCGATATCGTGATCAAATCCACCGTTGCGGGAGTTTCCGCGGACGACATTGACATCACTATAACCAATGATATGGTGACGATCCGAGGGAAAAGGGAGCGTGACGAGGAAGTTCCGCAGGAGCATTACTACTACCAGGAATGCTACTGGGGTCCGTTCTCGCGCTCGGTGATCTTGCCGGTCGATATTGATGCCGAACGGATCGATGCCTCAATGAAAAATGGTATTTTAACCATCAGGCTCCCGAAAATAGAGAAGGAAAAAACAAAGAAGTTAAAGGTTCGGGTTGGATAAACAACCGATACCAAGAACATGAAAAACACCCCGCCATAGCGGGGTGTTTTTTGATGCCTTTGGGGTATCCGGGAAAGTGAAAATGCCGTATACTCATATATGTAATATATGATGCATATGCATAGGAAATTGGGACTGAAGAATAATACATTCTCAAGACGGACGTTCCTTGTCGGCATCGCCGTATTCTTTTTGGCATGCCTTCTGCCTCTCTGCAGCATATTTGCATATTTTGCATATACCAGAAATAGATTTCTTGCCGGCGTTTCTATAAGCGGAATAAGCGTGGGAAGAAAAACAACGACGCAAGCGCGAGACATGCTTGAGAATCGCCTGAGGCTATTCTCCCTGCGTATGGAGCTTGCGCCCGACGCTCTTCTGGAAAAGAGCGGGAAACCGGAG
Source organism: bacterium (assembly GCA_030649025.1). Taxonomy (NCBI): domain Bacteria; species bacterium. Next base: position 12,819 of record JAUSGO010000037.1, read on the forward strand.
AAAATAGTCCTCGGATCGTTGAGAGAATTAGGGGTTTCTGTATTGTTTGACGACGCATTGCATGACGCTTTCGCAATCGGACATCGGGGAAGTTTTTTGAACGATCTTCGTGAAACGCTCGCGCGGAAAGGAAGATCCTCAAACATCCCATTGCGCATCGCGCATGATGACAATATTCTTAGAGCGTACCTCCTGGAAAAATTCGGCGGAACACGAGAGATGCCCGCAACGAATGCAACGGTCTTTTTCAAAGAAAACAGGATTATGGTGACGCCCTCCCGGGACGGCAGCATCATCGATCGCGTTCGCCTGAAAGAAGCTCTTGCCGAGCGCCTCGCTACACTTCAGGACTTGCCGATCATTCTGGAGATCGTTCCCGATAGACCGCGTATCGATACCCGAGACGCGAAGGAAATCGCTTCTCGCGTTGAAAATATTCTCGGGTCTGCTCCGTATTTTCTTTTCGGCAATAATAAGCGCCTTGCCGTTCCCGATTCACAATTGCGAGAATGGATAAATTTTATACATAATCCGAGTAACATAGAAGTTGTCTTTTCGCGAGAAGCGATAGAAGAATATTTATTAAGCATCTCTCCTTCCATGGCTCGGGAGGCGCGGGACGTTACACTCGGTGCGGACGCAAACGGCGTCATGTTCGTCGCATTGCCCTCCGAAAATGCCCTGCGACTCAACATACAGAAAACCGCCGGAGAAATGACATCTCACTTTGAAAAAATGAAACGCAACATTTCCGTAATAATGGACGAGACGCCGGCTCACATCAATGAACTGCTTTTGAAAGAACGCAACATTACGCATCTTGTGGGCCGGGGAGAATCCAGTTTTGCGGGGTCTCCAAAAAACCGCATACAGAACATACGGGTCGCCTCAGAAAAATACCGGGGCATGTTCATAGAACAGGGGGAGGAATTCTCTTTTAATGCACATCTGGGCGATATCGACGCGGCGGGCGGATACGTGCCGGAACTGGTCATTAAAAACAATAAACTTATCCCCGAATACGGGGGCGGCATTTGCCAGGTATCGACCACCCTGTTCCGCGCGGCGGTATGGGCGGGTCTGAAGATCACAAAGCGCGCCAACCACTCCATCCCCGTACGCTACTATGGCGCTCCGGGCTTTGACGCGACCGTTTATCCGCCAAGCCCCGACCTTGCGTTCGTAAACACCGCAACGGGCACCTTGTTCATACAACCGCGCATCGAGGGCACGAAACTGGCATTCGAACTTTATGGACAACGAAGCGAAAAAGAAGTGAAGGTTGAGGGGCCGCGCGTCGTGGAATCCAAGCGCGACGGAAGCATACGCACCGTAGTTACTCAAAAGGTCTTTGAGGGAGGAGTCCTTGTGCAGCAAAAATCTTTCTGGTCCCTGTACAAATCTCCCGAACTCTATAAGATAGAGCGAAATCCTCTTGAATAGCTTATAGCTACTAGCTTTTAGCTTATAGGAGATGGAAATCAAAAACACCCCGCTGCGGCAGGGTGTTTTTGACAGAGGTGTTTTCGTAGCTATGGACTTATAACGGTTCCCGACACGCCAAAAAACTTCGCAACGATGTTCACGATGGCATACGAGAGGACAAGTAACACTACACCCACAATAGCCCAGGTAATGGTGTCTTTGCCCGTGGTGAGTTTTTTTTCGTCTCCGCGCGAGGTGAGTATGGAGATGGCTCCCATAATAATGAACAAAACTCCCAGAATCATTCCGAACACCAGCACCCACTGTGCTACGGCTTTAAGTGCAATATAAAAATCGCCGATGCTGGTCACCGACGGCTCGGGAATGGTTTCAGCGGCGCGCGCAACATTAAATGCGGCGCCAAGTGCTATCAAAGAAACGTATCTCATATAAGTTGTGCAAAGCGCCTTGCTCTAAAAATTCCCATCCTAGCACGAGCTTCCGCTAAAAAACCCTGACCCCTCAAGCGATACATCTAAATCAGCTCCAAAAAAGCTGGCAATAATTTTTATAAGCGCAGTTGCAAGAACCAAGAATACGGTGCCGATGATCGCATAAAGAATAATGTTCTTGGCATCTTTTGCTTTTGTATCATCCCCTCCCGAAGTAATGTATTTAACCCCTCCCCAAATAACAAATAACACCCCGATAAGAAGCCCAAAAACCAATATCCAGCTTGTGGCCGCCTGTATGATTTCGTAGAAGTCGCAAATTGACTCTATATCGGTGGACGGTATAAGGCTGGGGTCTGGGGCATCAACATCGAGAGCACGAACACCAAGAGGCGCGAAGAACCCAAAAAAGAGAGTAAGAAATTTTCTCATAATCAACAGATTAAACTAATCGACCCCGAAGAAACTGACAATAATTTTTATAAGCGCAACTGCAAGGATCAAAAATACGGTGCCGATGAGCGCATAAAGAATAATGCTCTTGGCGTCCTTTGCTTTTGTATCATCCCCTCCCGAAGTAATGTATTTAACCCCTCCCCAAATAACAAATAACACCCCGATAAGAAGCCCAAAAACCAATATCCAGCTTGTGGCTACTCCTAGGATTATGTAGAAATCAGAAACTGAGTCTATGTCGGTGGACGGCACGGTGATACCGACGTCTCCAGGTAATTCTATCGCCAGCGCCGGTAGGGGGAGCGTTAATAGGAGATAAAAGTTAAAAAACCTGCCGAGTCTTAAAATGATTTTCTTCATAGGTTATTCTAAAAATCTCTAAAATATAAAAAACTTTACCGTCTACTCATTCTAGCACGTATTTATTGGCTAGTAAAGGCACGCTATGTTTTTATCCACACACCCTATGAGACTGCTTCCGCTCCCATAACTGACAGAAGCTCAAGCCATTTCTCAAGCGCAATCTCACCCGGACGTTGCGTCGCCTTGATGCCTGTCTTTGCAAGCCATGTACCGACATCGCTGTTTTTATAAAGGGCATTAGGCCCTGTATTTTCTGCACTCGCCTCGCCTCGCCCGCCTTGCTGCGAGGCAGGCTGTAGCTTTGGCGAAGCAGGTCGGAAATGCAAAAGAGTACTTTTGTATTTCTCTCGACTCTCTTGAAAATAACATCGGGATAGGGTGTGGAAGAGCTGTTTACGGGGAGCGGAAAACGCATTTTTAAGCAGCGCAAAAAACGCTTTATCGGCTTTTTCGTCATAGACCCTGGAAACAGCAAGTTTTAGGATTGCGGAGTCTACCTTTGGCTGAGGGAAGAACGCGCTTTTGGAGACCATAGAGATAATTTTTGGCTCTGCATAATACTGCACAGCATTACTTAAAAGCGTTGCATGCGGCGGGCGCGCCGCAATACGCTGGGCAACCTCTTTTTGTACAAGAATCGTAAGAGAGGCTGGCTGATGCGGCGTTTCTAAAAATATCCGCAGAAAACGCGAGGTAAGATAATATGGAATATCCGCGACTATTTTATACTCCATGCCACGCAGACTGCGTGCCACAAGGTCAAACTTCAGAATGTCTCCTTGAACAATTTCCACGTTCTTATGGTCCGCAAAAAGTTCCTGGAGAATGGGAATGAGCGCGCGATCTTTTTCAACGGCAATGACACGGCCTACATGCTGGGCGAGAACCTGGGTAAGTGCGCCCAGGCCCGGCCCCGCTTCAAGTACGGTGTCGGTTTTTTTGAGGTCCGCGGCTTCAATAATGCGACGCAAAATTTCTTTGGAAACCAAAAAATGCTGGCCGAGAACTTTATTCGGCTGAAGTTTCCGGGCACGGAGAAGTTTTCTTAAATAAGAGGGGTTCGTAAGGTCCATACTTAAGGCGCGGGGGCGGCGGTCAGGGGCAGGGGGAGGAATCAAGGCATGACTTTACCGAAAAAGTGAGTTCGTCCGAGAAACGCTCTATGCCCGCAGCATCCTGAAGGCGCGCCTGCTCGCTCCAATCTCCGACGAGGCATCGGTCAAAGTTCCCGCTCGTGAACCAATGCCCAGTAGTTGGGTCGGTCTGCGGGGGGCTGAAATTCGTCCAATCACTCCACACGCTCCCGTTAAACGTTTGCTGTATCCATACATCGGCGCCGGCGGGACCGAGAACCTCCAGGGTCCAGGGCTCTTCAACACAAATGGGGGTTAAATCCGGATTTGGCAAAATGGTCCGCTGTTCGGCTCCTCCCGCCTTCAGGATCATGCAGGGCTTTACCTGAAAACTTATAATGTCGCCCTCCACGCCGCGGACGCGGGTTTGTATCTGCCAATCCGCGATAAGATCCGGCTTGAATTGCCCCGATAAAGACCATGAACCTGTGCTATCCGTCTTGGTTTGAAGCACCCCCGTGTAGGAACCAAGCGGTGTACCGTCGAGCGTGGCTCCGCCGAGAGAAACCCAGTCCTGAAGCAGAAAGCCGTCTTTCCAGATCTTCACAAACACATCCTCGTCCTTACTCGCCGAATCAATACGAAGCTCCCATGGATCGTCGGGACAGAACCTGACAGGCAGCGCATCTGTTCCGGTGCGAAGATTAGTTATGGTAAACGGGAACTGACCGACGTTTGCGGTGCAAGTTGCTGTAACTTTCTGGAAGGTGGTAAGGTCCGTTACTTCCACCCTTTGGGTGTAGTTTCCCGGAAGCGGAAACACATATTCGGGATTGCACCCGATTGCCTCAAATGTCCCCGACCAGCGGCAATCATAACTCCCCATTCCATTTGCGTGAATGCCGAAATGCACGCCGTCCTCCATATTTGCCGAAGAAGGGTTTGGCGTCGCAAAGCATGACACTTCAAGATTTTCTTGCGACGGCGCGCTCGCGGAAGTTCCAAGAGAATTCTTTGAACAACACACGTGTGTAGCGGAAACAAAATCCGCCCCATCAATGCACTCAACGGGACGTTCAGGATCTTGGCACTTGCTGTCAGGTGCCACCTCCCATTCACTTCTGAATCCGCCCGTGACCTCCGAGCAGGGATAATTTGCGGGGCACGTACCGCCCGATGCGGTATTGCACGGAATATCCGAAACACAGGAAAGATATTCAAAGTCACCCTCCGCGGTTTTTGCCTGAACGCAGGCATCTCCCTCCACGCGCCCGATACAGGGAGCGCATTGCGAGTCATCCCCGCAGGTGCCTTCTTCGGTCGGAGCGCAAAATGTTCCCGCATCTCCTTGAATTTTACAGCTTAGATACCCCCCTCCGGGAAGAAAGTCAATGGGCCTTACAACTCCTTCAAAAACGCCCGGTGCGCCGGAACCGATAAATTTAAAAAGATCCGGATTGATAAAGCGGAGTGTGGCGCCCGCAAACACCACAACCAAAAATCCAAGAAGCGCATGCACCAAGCGATCTTTGGCGTCCTCGGCCTTGGTGGGGTTCCCGACGGCTGTTAAGTATTTCACGCCGCCGTAGAAAAATGCAGCAAAACCCGCAATACCGACGGTCGCCAACCCATAGAGATATATGACGTGGATAAGTTGACTGGGAGAGTCCGGCGTAACGCTGCCTACCGGAGGCAAAATAAAGGAAGTTTCTGCATACACTGCAACCGGAAGCATGCCTAGAAAAAACATGCTTAATGCTTCAGCAAACTTTCTAAAAATTTTTCCCATACGCAGAAAACGAATTTAATCGCTTTAATCCGGAACGCATGAGCCGACGGCTGCATGACATCCTGTGTTGCAGGTAATGTATCTTACCGCCCAGGAACTATTTACCGCACCCCATATGTTGCAGCCGTTGGCATTGCACTCGTTCTTATTATACGCAAAAACGTATGGATGCCTCCCCAGAGGCCCGGAGCTGCCCTGGGTTGTCCCGCACTGCGAACCGGATTCTTTTGAGCACGCACATGTACAATTCCACCACTGTCCCACTGCGGTGTACCCGCTTCCGTCCGAGTATCCGACCTGCCCGTTGTCATCTGTCGTCCAGCTGTTCAGCGAAATATTCTGCACTTGGTCATAGGTCACCCCGGCGGCTTGAGCCACATCAACCATGCCCGTATTGCAGTTCCCGGTAGCCCTACAAAGCAGTGAGCCGGGAGCCTGCGTACAGCTTGCGGTCCCGCATCCGCTGCAAAGCGTCGTGGTTGTGCAGCCTACGGCAATAGTTTTGGAAAGAAGGGTCTGGCTGCATACTACAGGAGTAGGAGTTGGCGTAGGCGTGGGGGTTGTGGTTGGTGCAGGCGTGAGGGTTGGCGCTGGGGTTGGAAGCACTGTCGAGGAAGGCGGAGGACAGTCGGAGGTGTAGAACGCAAAGTACGAATCTATCGTAGCCGCATATTTTCTGGTTTCTGTGTAGCTGGTGTTTGCCTGACACGCGCCGAGGCTTGAAGAATCAAACGGGCACATCCAGCGGGGTATCGTGGTGGAACAATTTCCGCATATGGTTGAGGTTGATTGCGTGCAGCCGGCCGGGAGCGCATCAGAACCGCTGTTTCGGCAACTGCAGCTTGGGGCATTCACGCCCACTCCGCCGTAATACGCGGCGGCAGTATATTGGATTTCGCCCGGCGGATAGTTATTTTCACTTTTGAACCGCTCGGCGCTTCGCATATCAATCTCAAGAATACAGGCACCGACGGCTATCGCGATATCTGGATTGGAAACCATAATGGGACAGGCCTGGGTAATATCGCTTGCGCCAGAACCAAAAAGATACTGGCACGCCTTGAACTCGGAGGCTGGATCAAAAAGTATCTGCGGATTTACCCCCATAAGACCGCATCCGCCATCTGGGGTAGTACAGTCAAGATTCCCGCCTGGACATTCTTTGCGCATGATTGCCACAATGAGAGCCCGCGGGATACCAAATTTAGAAGCCGCTCTCTCTATCGCTTCGTCACACGTATAGGTGAAATTGGGCGACGTAACCGTTCCCGCACATGGCAAGACACAACTTGAGGGAAGCGCATCTCCCTTTGCCGTATTTAAACATGCTTCCGAAAAGGGTCCGGGGGCTCCGGCGTTTTGTCCGACCTCAAGTGCGTCGGAAATAATTTTTTCTTCCCCCGACGTCGCCTCAAAAAAGTATGAAGTCTCTGTAGACGCAAGAGGGATAATCCATGTTGAAGATGCTTCGTTCCCTAGGACCGTCCCGCTAAGTGCCATGCCGGTTTCCACGATACGGAAGGCTACGGGAATACCGTCATCGCAATCCTCCGTCACCACCACCAAGCCGACTTCCGCGCCGGGGACTGCAGTGCCGGCCCATTGCGCCGAAATAAACCTGCACGAATCTCCCGGCGCGCCGGCAGGTCCTTGCGACGGCGAACCGAGGCCCCCCGACCCCGGATTTCTTAACTTCAAAAAATCTGGATTGAGCGTGTAGAGAAAAATAACGGAAAAGAGAAAAACCGCAAGGCCCAGGAAAGCATGCAACATGCGGTCCTTAGCGTCGCTTACAACAGCAGGATTCCCTGCGGAAAAAAAATACCGGATCGCGCCTATCAAGAATGCGATAAAAACGGCTATGCCTACAATACTAAACGCAAAGTAAAAAATATACGCCACAAGCGATGCGGGACTTGTTGGCTCCGGTGCTCCCGTAACATCGGGAAGGGATGTGATGACTTGGGCAATTGCGGACTTGAACATTTACAAAATTTTAACTTCCGGTGCAAGCAGCAAGCGCAGTGCGCTGATTGCGGTCTATGGTGTACAATGAGTTTTCGGGAACCGTTGCGATGCCGTCAAACGCATTGCCGCCGTTACCTACAATCCATTGATTATCCATTTTCAGTTCAAAATGAAGGTGTGGGCCGAATACATTAGGTCCACAGTCCCAGGTAGTAAGCACACCGACTTGTTGACCGGCCTGAACCGTATCGCCCACAGCTACGCTTGGATCAATATGTGCGAGCACCGCACAGAAGGGGTCGTCTACACACTCCAATCCCTTGGAGGTGATAGTAATATAACGACCAAACTCGCCCTGGGAACCCAAGCTTCTATTTCTCATCACCTTTCCTGAAAATGGCGCAAATACCGGTACGCCCCGTAAAGCATTTTCATGTGCTTCCTCACAAGTTTTTCCCACACGCAAGTCTACCGCACAGTCGGGGTCTTGGCACGATACCCAGCCATGCCCGCTTCCGGGCGCTTTGTGCAAAGAACTGTTTACGGTGATGGCATAATCTCCATAATTTATTGGTGGTACAGCTCCTCCAGTTGGGCAATTTCCGCCGGTATTGACGCAAAGTCCGTCCTTTACCAAGAGCGTGCCCGAGGCCTTCTGCGTCAGGGCATCTCCTTCTCCGGCTCTTGCTATAAAGGTATACGTTCCGGTTTTCAACGGTTGCCACTGCTCCTGAACCACATTTGAAGAATCAAATAAAACAACGGGAACGGGCTGATTTATGGTAGCGCCGCTCGCGTCCACAATGTTAAGCGAAACGCCCCAGCCCTCGCAGTTTCTTCCTTGCACAACCATGGATACCCTATCGAATGCTTTTGTTACTTCATTATAGCACGCCTGGTTGTTGTCCCACGCGGCGCTCAAAAGCTGGCAGCTTCCCTCCGGAACATCGTCCGGAGGAATGACCACTATTGTTGGTATTTCCAGAATAGGTATGCCGGGATTCCTTAAGCGTACAAAGTCAGGATTTATAGTATAGAGAAGGGAGATTGCCGCAAGCACAAAAATAAGCCCGAATATCGCCGATTTGATACGGTCTTTCGCGTCGCTCTCGGCGCTGGGATTTCCCGCAGCGGTAAGGTACCGGAAGCCCCCTGCAAGAAGTGCTACAAGCGCCAAGGCTCCCACGAACACAAAGGAGAAGACAACGATGTAATTTACAAAAGCCGCCGGGCTTTTGCCCGGCTCCGCCCCGCCCACTGCAGGAAGATTGAGGCTTAAGGAAGCGGCAAAAACGGTTCCGCTTTCCCAGAGCAATATGAGTAGTACGGCAAGAAGCGCATACATAATAAACTCAAAATGCAAATCTCAAAATGAAAAGTTTTTGAATATCGTGGAAGTTTTTCTTGCAAGAAAAACTTCCACTCCTTAATTTTGATCTTTGATTTTTTATTTTTAAATTATGCATTACGATTACAATCGTAATGCGTATACGTATCCATCGCGGCGATTCACGAAAAATATCCGAGATTCGTCGGGAGCAAGTATGGGGTTTATCGCATCAAGAACCGGAAATGTCTCCTGGGAGCGAATGATGGTGCGGCTTGCGAGCGTCTCCACGTTTACCTGTAAAACGTTATCCGCGCTTATGAATATTCCCTTAAAATAATCTTCGGGAAACTGCAGGTCTTCCGGAACCTCTAGGGGCGAGGCGCAAATAACGGTGGCGTTGTCCCGCCTCCAGACGCATTTTTGTGCGAGTGTTACGATGCCAAAAAGTTCTCTGGGCTGCGTCTGGAAAAGCGTTCCCGCAATGGCGTGCATCATATTTCCGTCGGAAGTTGTGCGGGAAGCAAAAAGGCGCGAGCCGTCTCCCGACCACGTTACGTCAAGGCCCTCATAGTCCTGCGGGAGAATTTTGGTAAGTATGCCGGTTCGTGCGTTAAGTGCATATAAATGCGTCACGGAAGCGTATGAGGGTTTTGTTTGTACAACAATGGCGTCCTCCTTGGGCCAGGAAAGAAGAAAGTCGTCGAAAATCGGGTGGAACAAAGTTCTGAAGTTCGAACCATCGGGATTTGCGACCGCAATGATATCGTCGCCGTTTGTGGTGTTGAGATAGTGATAGACGATCTTATCGCCCCCGGGAGAAAACGCCACTTCGCGTATGTACTTGTTAAGTTCCGTTGCCTTTTTTTCCGCAACATTGTAAAAATATTTTCGCGGTGCATCGGTTTGGTCCATGACGGTGAAAACCGCTTTATCACCCGAGCGCGACCACACAATTTCCACCATGTTCTGATGCGGAACATCCGATATGCGCTGTTGATGCAAACCTTCGAAATCCGCCTGCCACAACATGCCGTTCGCGCGGGTGAAATATTGGACGGTATTTCCTGAAGGCGCAATCGCGGGAACAAATGCCGGTTCGTTCGAAACACGGTACAATCTTTGCCGCAAGCGTTCTTCCGGAGAGATGGGTTTTGGCAAAGACGGCTGCGGACTTGGTCGGGATCCACCGAGCAACCGGTTTAAAGCTTCGGGTAAAAATCCGAAGCGGGTTGTGGGCGCTTCCGGAGTAGACTCTTTTCCCCGATAGAAAAAGAAGTAATATACGGCTCCGACGATGGCGGCAACTGCAAGCACGATGATTATGATTTTGCGTCTTCGGGACATAGAAAATAAGAAATTAAATTAGATACAGGTCTCTACTACGCTGACACTTTTTGATGTCGATCCATAGGCACCGTACTGGTCGAAAACCGTCAACGTAACGGTAGTATCATTGGTAAGAAGTAGTACCTCAACCGTTTTTGCCGGCTGTATCCCGGTATAGAGCGGCACACTATTTTTGTCGGTCCAGTTAAAGCCTTCGATTTTGGCGGCAATGGGGCTAGTAGATGCGCTGCCATCCAGCTTAACGCGCGCGGCTCCGCTTGACCCGACTAAATAGGAACCGTTGGGGCATAACATCGTACCATCGCCCGTAACAACCGATATCGTGAACGAAGCTACCGGACCGCAGTCTCCGCAAACACGCCGGGTGTCGGACATGTTCGCTATAGCATTCCCCGAAGCGTCTTTCCCTTGAGCGACTATTCTGTGTATGCCGGGACCCGTAATACCTTCCTGCCATATCACGCCGCAACTCCCCGCAACCGGCGCGCATACGCCGGAATAAACTTCCGCAGAACTTTCATTATAAACCTTTATGCCGACCGTCACCACTTGCGATGGTGCCCGCACGTCTATGCGTAGAGGCTGGTCCGGCGTGACCGGCGTCACCGTGCCTCCGCCGGTCGGCGGCAGGGGGGAAATAATTTCGAACGTAAAGTATTGTGCCGTAGGATCCGAGCAGGAATCTCCCAGCGTGCAATCGGGAAAATCGGCAGGACAGGAATTCATGCAATCGGCAACAAGGAACGGCCCGCACACGGCTGGATCGTCGGGAGATACGGCAGTGCCTCCTTCGTTATCCTTCTTCGTGCACGAATGATTCATAGGATCGCAATCTTCCCCCACGATGCAGGCACAGCAACGTTCCGATGCGCTGCACAACCCATTACAGCCGCCGAGGTTATCAATCCAGCCGTTGCCTATCGCTCCGCAATCCCTGCCTCCCAAGCCTTCGGGTGATGATTCGGTAGGAAAACATAGTCCTTCGCTTTTTGCATCTTCTTCCGGTGGAAAGGTGTTCGGAACGGTTTGTGTAAGGGGTGCGGTGTTTATTGCGGAGAAGTTCACCAGGTCCGGATTTATGGTATTGAGAATGAGGTAACTTCCCAGCACCACCAAAAAACCAAGAAGCGCATGCGAGATCTGGTCTTTTGCATCCTGCTCCCCTCCCGGGCTCCCTGATGCAAGCACATACCGCACGCCGCTATAAAGAAGCATGATGGCCGCGGCAAGCGCCACAATCCCCATGAGCCACAGATATATATAACGAACAAGCTCGGCAAGGTTTCCCGGAGCAGATTCGCCATCAATCCCCGGCAAGGGCACTATCAGCTTGTAGCCACCGATATCTGTTATGGGCTGGGCATTCACGGTCGGACCGAACGCTGCCAGCCCAAGAGCTACTACCGCGATACCAAGTACTATTTTCGACCATGAGCGTATCATTAGGTGATTACCGAATTACGAATTACGAATTACGAATTCTGCAAAAAAACAAATCCGTAATTCGCAATCCGCAATCAGAAATTTTCAATTCTTGCAGCTATCGGATGGTTATCGGCACCGAAAATTCTCCGCTTTCCGTTCTTTTTGGATTTTTATTCTCCACCGTGAGTTGCAATGATTTTTCTATTTGAGTTCCTGCCTTGAGTTTTGCCTGACCGATATTGAGCGTGAATACGTCGGGATTCCGCGCGGCTTCGGGAAGCGTGTTTTCATCGAACAGCCAGGTAAAGCGCAGGCCGCGCAGGGTCTGCACGTTAAAATAGTACGGAACGGCAACGGCAGAAAATTTTCCTGCGGGAGCCGCCTGAAATGATCCGCGCCCAGCGTCATCACGGTCGTATTTCCCCGTCCGTATTTGATGAAAAACCACCTGCGGCCGGGCGCGCTCAATAACGATCTCTTTGAAAATATCGATGTTCCCCGCAAGATCGGTGATATGCACCGAAACCGTGTGGCTGGAGAAGGGAAATCCGATGAGCGCCTGATTTTTCCCGATACCGAGAGCATCAAGCGGCGTATCGTCATCTATGGTCCAGGTGTAGTCGAGAAGGCCGAATGCGGGAGGCACAAAAGGCTGGGCCGACACCACGATAGAGCCTTGCAGGGTGGGAAGAGCTTTGCCGCGATACCCGGGCGGAGTATAGCTATCGGTATACCAGACGATATCCGCATCAACAACCGGTATCAAAAGTGCGGCCTGTATTATTCTGCCTCCGGCAAGACGCGCCTGCATCCGCACCGAGTGTATGGTGCCCAAAACCCCGGATGTGAATGAGAGCGTGTTTTGCCCGACGCCGGAAAAGGCCGGCATGGCTTTATTGTCCAGGAACCATTGGTAGTTTGTGGAAGCGCCTTTCTCCAAGTCCGGGAACTGAAATCCTCCGGCGACATTAAAGTCCGCGCTCACCGTTACCCGGGTTTTCGGGAATGGGCTTTGCGGATCCGCATTAAGCAAAAGAGCTTGATCGGTTGTGCTTTGCGTAACGGGTGCCTCCCGGCCCGAAGCAGTTTCATCCCCGGGAAAGGCTTCCTGAATAGCTCTAAGTTCTTCCTCGAGAACGCCGGGCGGAAGAATGCTGTTTATCGAATCCTTTATGTATTTTCTATAGGTATCAATTTGACCCTTCTGGTCTTTGGGGAGTTGAGCGGCAAAACCCTTAAGATACTGTTCGATGAGCGCGTCAATATCGGGCATAGAAATGTCCTGGGCGCGGCCGGAAGAAAGCGGCAGAAACAACAATGCCGCAAGAAGCGCTACAATTATGTTTTTTGAAATAGAATGCATACTCATGTTCAGCTTATAGCTAATAGCTTTTAGCTTATAGAATTAATTGGGAGAAGAAATCATCTTATCCAATATTTTTCACCTATAAGCTATCAGCTAAAAGCTAGGGGCTCTTTCTCTGGTTTATGCCGCTTCTCCCGCCGTCTCGTGTTGCGCCGAAAGCTCTTCCTGGCGATAGCTATACTGCTCCTGTTGTCTTGCCTCCTGTTGTTCATTTCTACGCTCGCTCTGGGCAGTCTCATACGCCGTTTTATGTTCCCAGTAAGCGTGGAGTACCAGGATAGTCCATGTGGGCACAATTTCCCCGACCCAGGGAATAATTTCAATAACGGTGGTGGCAATCCATCTCAGGACACGGTTTTTTAATCTTCCGGCTATGGTGCCACCGCCCGAGCCCTGTTTTTTTACGCCGCGCGCGACTGACCAAATACCGAGCGCCGCCGAGGTTGCAAAGTCAATAATTTTCAATATAAGAAGCCAAACGCCCGTAAAAGTAAAAATGAATGATATCCAGTCAAGACCGTCATTAAGGACCGCAATGGCTCCAATCAGCATATATTCTCCGGAATTCGGCGGACTTGCCGTGATGCGCTTCTTTCTGGCTTGTTGGCGGTTCTTTGTAAGTCGGTCGCGCATGCTTGCGAAACGACCTTGCGCAAGTTCTGCGGAATGATCTTGGGATGGTTGGGGCTCATCGGGCATGATTGGGGAAGCTGATAGCTAATAGCTTTTAGCTTATAGCACTTGATCCGAATAAGACATCTTGGGGGTTAGCGATTGAGCATTTAGCTACTTTTCGGCGGCGGCAAATTCATCTTTTGCCTTCTGCAGCGCAAGCAGCTGGCTGGGATCTGACGTGATAATTTGGTCTTCGGTGTAGGAGGCGATGGTTCGCATTGCGATATGCTTTAAGCCCGCAAGTAAAAGTCCTTCTCCGATGTCGTTTGAGAGCAGGAGGTATTTTTCTTCTTCGGTAAGATTGAATGTTTTTTGCACAACATCAACGGCCGCGGGAGACTGCTTGAACAAAAACTGTATGGAGGCATTTGTTACGATAGGTTTTCCGAAGCTTGAGTTCATGAAGTCCGGCACATCCTGCGTAATAGTGGTAAGGCCCACAAAATATTTCCGTCCGCGCTTGGCGATGGCGAACAGGAAGGAGCCGCCTTCGGGGTATTTCATAAGCCACCATGCCTCGTCCACCACAATAATGCGTTTGCGCAGGTCCGAACGTATGATGTTCCAAATATGCTGAAGAATGATGTACATGGCGATGGGACGCAACTCTTCTTCCATGTCCCGTACGGAAAACACCACAAGCTTGTTCTTAATGTCCACATTGGTCGCTTGATTCACGAATCCCGCGAACGACCCTTCGGTATAACGGCTAAGGCGCTTGGCGATGCCCGATCCCCCATCCATGCTGGAGAGCACCGTCTGCAGGTCCTGCATTAAGGGAGGAGTGATGTTCGCGAAATTAGTTTCTGCCGTAATATCGCGCGACGCATAGGTCTCTATAACCGCTTTATCAAGCACGCCCTCCTCTTCCGAAGATATGTTTCCGAGCATAATCTTCAAAAGGCCAACGAGGTTTATAATGTTTCCCCTGAACAGCTCCTGCGGTCCTTCGTCGGGACGGGGAAGCGGGAGGTCGAAGGGATTGATGTGATAGGGTGAGGCAATGGAAATGTTGAAAATGGTGCCGCCCACTGCCTCGGCAAGATGTTTGTATTCATTTTCCGGGTCTATGACGATAACGTCATTGCCTATCATCAGCGAACGTAATATCTCCAGCTTTATTGCGTACGATTTTCCGCTTCCCGACTTTCCAAAGATCGTCATGTTGGCGTTTTCCAGATCGAACCGGTCAAAGAGCACAAGAGAATTATTGTGGCGGTTAAGGCCGTAGAGAATCCCGCGGTCCGAGGTGAAGGTGGACGAAACGAACGGAAATGACGTGGAGAGCGGCGCGGTATTCAGGTTGGTGTTCACGAAAAGATTGTCGGTTCCCAACGGCAGAGCCGATTGAAACGCGATGTCCTGCTGAAAAGCCGCGGATTTTGCGTAAATAAGACGCGCCTCCAGAGTACTGATAATAAGACTCTCAACATCACTAAGTTCCTTTGGCGTATCACCGTAAATCGTCACATAAAGTCCGAATCTGAAAAGTTTTTCGGTTCCCTGAATAAGCCTGTCCCGCAAGTCTTCAATGTCGCGTCGCGCCGTATCAAGCACGGGATCGCGCACCAGCCCCTTCTCGCGTTCAATGTTTATCTGCGATTCCACTTCAGTAAGTTTCTTCCGAAGTTTTTTGAGCACCTCTGCAACATCGGTGGGATGGATAAACATGGTGATATCCATGACCCGGTCCGCGTTGATGATCGGCGAGAACCACCCCGTGTTGAGATACCGGGGATACAAGAATACGAAAAGCGTCCGGCATAAGCGCGTGCCGATCTGCAGATAGTTCGGCGTTATTTTAATGGCCGATGGCGCGATCAAATCCTGCACGGACGGCTGGTCAACCGTTTTTTGGATAAGTTCGCCTACATTTGATGTAATGTCCTTCTCCATATATTAATCACGAATTTACAGATATTTCACGAATCTACAGATTCACGAATAGGAATGTATGCATTCGTGAATTCGCGTTATTCGCGTACTATTCGCATTATTAGTGATTCTTAAACAGCGGATCCGGGTTCCTTGAAACTCACTCCCTTCTCGCCCTCCGAGGGGTTATAGAGCAGATACAGAAGTTCCGTAATATCTTCCGTGGTTAAAAGTACCGCCCGCACTTCAACCCCCCTTAGACCCATGATAATGTGATCCACGCGCTGCAGAAGCTGCGTGCGATACTCTTCAAATTTTTCCTGTTCTTCCTCCGCTTTCTTTTTCTTCTCCGGTTTTATGCCGGAGACCGCTTCCATGAACTTTTCAAACATCCCTTCGGATTTCGTTTCTATCGGAGCAAATGGGATCGTCACATAGAAGTTCTTGGTCATCACGTTCGTAAGGCGCACAAGGCTCTGAATGAAATCAATGTACTCGGCGATCTGGATACGTAAAAGTTCGGTGGATTGTTCGGCGAGCTTTCCTTTGAGGAATTCAACGTACGGCTCAATGTTCAGCTTGCGGGAATTTATGGAGATCTCAACGGCAAAATCCAAAGAATTAAGAAATGCCTGATATCGGTAGATGATGGCGTCCTTTTCTTCCTGTGATTTCAGGTCAAAGTTTATGGAAGAGCACATCACGATCATGCGCATGCCTTTGTTTTTGAGCGTGATTACGCCGTCTTTCAAATTCTCAACGGTGACAAACTGTTGGGTTGAACTGGCTTCTTCGGTAACTAATTTTCCTCGTTTTGTTGGCATACAATGGTATCGATACGAATATACAAATTATATTATTTCAGTTCCTCCGCTTCTCCTTTCATGTCAAGCTGCCAGGCAAGCGCCCGTATCCTCCCCTGCTGGGGCCTCGGCTTTTGCGGTATGGCGGCTCGAAGCGCGTCTTCAAATATGACTCTTTCCGGTACCTCGCGGAGCGGCCCCTCTGCCTTTTTTTGCCAAATGAATATTTGCGGCATAAGGCTATAACGCATGAATGACCCGATGAACGCATGCAGTGGCATATTGTATATTTTGAAAAACGCCAGCGCCGAGAAAATTCCCATGATAAATAGGGATGCAAGCACCCAAACGCCGAACTTCAGGGTGAAATACAAAATGAAAACAATGCCCCCGCCCATGAGCAGCCACAAAAATTGCTTCATGGTAAGCGGCCCGATGATCTTGTCTTCCACTTCAATGAATTGCGGAACGTTATAATGCATGATTTAGCTGATAGGTCATAGCTTATAGGGGGCCGGGCCTTCCTTCTCTTCTTTATAAGCTACTGACTCAGATCAACAACATTTCCTTTGATCTTTGGTTCTGCGCCCTGGCGGTTCTGTATCAAATTTTTCTCAAGTAATTTCGAAATATCTCCCGGGCGCGCGACAAATTTATTTTTCTCCGGAGGCGTCCATGGCACGTCTCTCTCCAGCGCGCGGTTGCCCGATGCTAGTTGGCCGGAAGCGCTGTGCGGCAGCGGGGGCACCGGAATTTCCATACCTCCAAAAAGCTCCGGAACTTCCAATGTTCCTCCAGACTGCATTTCCGGGTACGCCACGGCTTCTTCTTTCTTCTCCTCTCCGCCGAGCCTTGGCATCGCAGGCTTCTCCGCCGGAATTTTTCCGCCAAGCTCTTTTATCGTGGCATCGATATCCGGAAAGAGCGGCCAGAAGGGATAGAGGTGATCTTGCAGGATGGCAAGAGAAATCATTTTTGCCTTTTCGGAATCTATCCCAAGATTTTCTTTAATCGCTGCGGATAGCTTCTGCGTGGGCAACGTGCCGATGGTTACATGCATTATAATTGTGGTCAGAGAAGAAGCTTGTTCTTCGGTCAGAGAATATTTTTTCTCGAGCGAATCTAGAAACGCCAAGTTTTCTTCTCTCACGAGCATCCGGAATACGGTATCGGATATTTCTATTGGAGGTATTGGAAATTCCATATTAGGGGTTCTTTGGTACCGGTAATTTTATACCGCATTGAGCCGCAAGATATTGCATATACTCATCGCGCCCTGCCTGATATAGCCACGCCTTGTTTTTACTGTTTTTATTATATGCGTCCTTGAACGTATTGATACGTTCTTTCTGGTCGATGTTCTCCAGGAAGTATGATAACTGGCTGATTCGGGCGGCCTCCGCCACTTCTTTGCGAGCGGTCGGGTGTTTATTGGATTTTCGGCCGAGCGTTTCCATATCTTCATTCTTAAGCGTAGAGAAGAAACTGCGTTTTGCCTCTCCCGATTCTTTTTGCCAGTCCAGACCGTTCTTATCAGCACCGGCACCGGAGTTGTTGAACGGCTCAGTATTGCCGCTCGCCATCGTGTATATACCCATGCGCTTGGCGTTATTATCGTTGTAGTACACGTTCGCGTCATTTGCCGCAATGGCCGCTGTGCGATCAGCGTCAAGTCTCGCCTTTAGATTCTGCTCATAGAGATCATGAATGCCGGACTTATCGAATGCCCTGTCTGTTTCCTGGATATGGATGGTACCGCGAAGCTCTTCAAATTTCTTATACCGATCAACGGCATCTGATGTAAGAACTTTATTTTTGGTGACAGGATCAATGGTGGTCGCATTGTAGGAGATGAATCGTTCGAGGTTCTCGTCTTTCATGCCAATAGCGATAGACTTGCCGAAGTCTTTTTTCACCGCACCGCTAGAGTCAGTGATGCCCTCCAGAAACTTTTCCGGACGCAGCATAAGAAACGCTTCACGAGAATTCGTATTGCTGGCGTTGAAATCCTCCGCGGTGTTACCGGTGGTGAACTTTGCCGCAAGGCCGGTGATGAGCGCTTCGCGTGACTTTTCACCGAGCTTTTCTCCAAAACGATACATGGCCTGCGGAGTTTCTCCAAGCTCTTTTTCAATAGCTTCCACGACAATCTTGTCCTTCAGCGATTCCTCGCTTATATTTTCCATGGTCCCCGTTCGCCTTGCCTCACGAACGCCTTTCTGTTTTTCTTCGTCGGTTACGCCTAGGTGTGGCATAGCGGCAAGCAGGGGTTTAATGGTCTCGTAGTCGTATGTCGCCCGGCCAACATTAATAGCGCTCTTGATTTCTTCCTTGGCTTTTTTCTGGTTTTCCGGCGTCTGCTCGTTCAGGTCTCGGCGCTGGGCAAGAAGCGTGGCGATGGCCATGCGGTCGGTTATATTAGCCGAGTCTATGGTGCCTGCGGTGTTGGCGAGCGTGCCGGTTGATAGGGAGGCATATTTCTTCATGGCTTCGGCAATTGCCGCGCGGTTTTGCTCGCCGGCTCCCATCATTCCGCGGGACAAAGCACCCATGCCGGGTAACTTGGCCAGGGGACTATTAGCAAGCCAATTTCCGGCCTTCTCTGCATACGGCGCGGCGCGCTCCTTTGCCCGGTCGGCAGTATATTTCACGGGCGCCAACGCTCCTTTAGCGGCACCCCGTGACATCGCCCCCATCGCCCATCGTTGTCCTGCTCCCGCAATGCCGATAACTCCGCTAGCCGCCATGCCGCCGATAGACTGCGCCGCCCAAGGACCCGCGAAAATAAAAGCCATAACGATGGCGTACTGGATGATATATTTTACCGAAGCAAGAAATAGGTTTGCGCTAACTCCCGAGATGGTTTTTGCAATGGGAGAGTCTGCAACACTACCAGTGAAGGGGCTTATGCCTAGCGAATTAATTTCTTGCGCGTATGCCGCAAGCAGGTAGAAAAAAAACACCATGATGGGCGCCACAAACACCCATTTAAGAAAATTACTCCACCACATCTGGGCATATTGGCGCGTTCCCGGAAGTATCCATGCGATCCAGGCAAAGGGCGCGAAAATGATAAGAAGCCACAACATCACAATACGCACAATGAACGTGAGCGAGGCCAACAGGAGTCCAATAGCGGCGATCCACATGAGCATCGCGCCCATAAGTGAAGAGAAAATAAACTTTACTTGCGTCGAAACTGAAAAAACGGCTTTAGCTGTATCTGTAACCGTATCCCAAAAATCCTTACTCGGCGCAAAAAGCTTATAAGCATTCAGGAGCTTCATAATTGCGTCTCCAAGCGGAATTCGTTCGGTGCCGCCCGGATGCAAAAAGAAGCTTGTAAGAAGATTCCCTACATCAATAATCACCCCCGCAATAACCTTGGAAAAGTTGATGAGAAGCGCCACGATGATGAGGCGCGGCAGAAGAGCTTTAAGCCCATAAGTCTCCTGCCTGAATATGGTTGCAAATCCGATGACCAAGAGAATGAGGATGAAAAGAAGATTTACAAAATCAAGCGACACGCGCCAGCCTACGTTCACGATGGCTACATTGGTAATATCTGTTACGTTTAAAACGGTGTCGATGACAACGACCGCAAAATTCATCGCCCCCGCGCCAAGCAACATGATGATATATGATACGGCATACAGGATTAGGGTAGTGGGCGCGAATAAGGGTCCAAGGATAGCATCAGACAGCTCCCCGGCTCCTTGAAGAACCGCCCCACTAATGTTTTCTTCCACTGCTTTTGCAAAAGATACAAAACCGGGTAAAACAAAAAGCGCCGCCCCCACGCCAAGCGCAAAAAACAAAGCAACTATTTTTTGCTTTGAAAGAAATCCTCTCTCCATCCAAGAGAGTTTTTTGAGAAATATCCCAATGCGATGAAGTATTAACAGCATTAGTTTGCCCGCGAGAAAATCGCGTATTACAATCCCGAAGAAATTTGAGCGATTCCCGCCTACTTATTTATGGGCAGGGGGTGGCGCACTCGGGATCAGAGGCAGCGGAGCAGGCGGATTGGCAATTAGCAACGCTGGTGTAACATCCGCCAATGCCTCCAGTGAGAGTCTCCTTGCAGCTATAATCGCCGGTCGGACAAGCAGAGCAAAGCGCAGTACAACTGCCGGCCCCTCCCCGAGCAACGCCCTCAACACACCTACAGCTTCCCGAGGTTGTGGGTGAATTTTTTGTCACTCTTTGGCACGATGCGCTATTCGGGCATTGAGCATCACTATTACAGTAATCGCCAGACGTCCCTCCTCCTGAACCGCCACACTGCACGCAATTACCACTAGCGCATCCGCTGCCGCCATCATTCGCGTCAAACACACAGAGTGCGCTGGTGTCCCTACAGATTGCGGTATTATCAGAACATGCCCACTTTCCATCGGCGCAGGTCCCGCCCTTTTTTGCCGATACGCACTGCGGCGGCATACTGCCACCCACATTAATCGTCGTCCCCTTCGCGGGAGTTTTTCCCGCACAGGAAAGACACATGAACTTGGTTCCGATAAGTTTATTGAGCAATACATTGACCACTGCTCCTATGAGGTCGGACAGTTCATGCACGTTGACCCAGCCTCCAACATCCTGTTCGAGCGTCGCAGAGACCTTTTTTGCCACAACGCTTCCCGGCGTTACATTTTCAAAATCCGCGCACGATTCCGATTTAAAATCTTTCCCGTTCACCACCGAAGCGAACGCCACATTTACCGCGCAGTTTTTTATCCCAACGAATCCTTGCGACGAGATCTGTTCAAGCTCCCCCTGTTTGCGCTTGTCTTGGACCCCGAAGGTTCTCTCATCGTTGAGAAGCAATATCTGCCCGTAAAAATTATTCTCCGGCCTTAGGATCTGGTTGAACATATCAAACCCGCCCTGGCTAAAATCGTTAAAAAAGCTTCTTGCCCTTGAGGGATTTTTTAAGGTGCATTTAAGCCGGGGATATCCGGGAATATCGGGAATCGTAATGCTCGGCGTTCCTGTGCCGAACGGGTAGCACAGACGTGAAGCGGCGGCACGCAGATTGTGCGTGAGCAGTGCTTGGCTCACGAGTCTTTTGAAGAATTTTTCCGGATTTTTAACGAACTGCGGCTGGCCCTTAAAACCCCTGCGCACCCAATCGGCAAGCGAACGCAAAAATAAGGTCGAGGCCACTTGTGCGACTCCCTTTGCAATAGGATTGAGAACCTGTTCTCTTAATGTTCTGGGAGTATCAGCTGCCGTGTGACTCGCAGCGACTACGCCAATAACTGATTCGGGGACGGTCTGAACGAGGGGTATTATGGCTTTTGCTTGTTTTGGTGCGGAGAGGAGGCCAAATGAAAACTCAACACCGAGCATGAAAATAAATAATAGGATGGCAACATACGGTCTTGTTTTGCGTAAAGTCTTCATAATAAGCAAGATTCAAATTGATATAATAAAATAGTTCCGGTAAAATTTGTACAATCCTATCCCTTCAGCATCTCTATTGCTTTTTCTTTCCAAGCATCCCAATCGTCACCAACGCTCACAAGCATGGCCAGCCCATAAAAGGGGCGAAGCGGATCGTTTTTGGTATCCGTGATGTACGAGATGGCGAGCCGTTGCGCTGTGATAATAGCGATCTCATCCTTATGCATTTCTTTCCAGCTTGAGGGAACCGGGAGCGTGCGTAGATTTTTTTCCATGAGAGAGAGCGCCGGAATGATTTGTGTCTCTGCCAACGTCTTGAGCTCCGGCGCAAGACTGCCGTTTCCAGCCGCAACTCCGTCCCCAATTCCGGAAAGAAATTCCTGAATGTCGCTTACGGCATTTTTTTCCGAAACAATGGCAAAAAGCCCTTTTATATAGATTCCAACCGCTTCGGCACTGTTGTCGTTCGAGACGACAAGTTCGGCATCTTCCAGTTGCCGGATTTTTGCAATTTCCGGATTTTGAAGGAAGGCGTCTGTGAGGGTTGAAGCAACCTGCTCAATATCTTCTGGCTTGTATCCCAGTTTGAACTGGACCTCATCCGTGCTTGTTGACTCGGTAATATAGAGGCGGTCGTTTTCGGAAACATCGTTAAGAAGGGTTCCTATAAATTGATCGCTGTACGGCGCGTCTTGCTCCCCGGCGATCAATGAATTCAGCGAAGTGTCTCGGGGAAAATTCGTTCTATCGAGCGGATCGGTGCCCAGAGCAACCTCCTCGCCGTCCATGTAGTCATCGCCATCCGTATCGGGGTTTCCCGGGTTGGTGAGCGTGCGTGCCTCTTCTTCGTCTATCAGGCCGTCATAATCCGCATCCATATCTTCATACTGCTCCTCCGCAAAAGGCTGTACGCTTTTTTGAGGGAATCTTCCGGGTCCTTGAGAAAAAAACAGCACAAAAATAGCAATGCCCGCGCACGTAAAAAGGATAACTGAAGCGATTATTTGCTCTTTTTTCAACAATACACCCATGGTATTTAGTATATCACCATTTTATCAAAGCCTTTTCATATACTTATCCACACGTAATTAAGATGATTTAAGTATGTGGTAAGATACGACAGGACTGTTTAAAATCGTCGTTTTCGTGGAAAATAGCCAAAAAAACTCATCACAATATATTCTTCTATTTTTGGCAAGTTTTCTTGCCCTATACTTTGAACTGGTCATTATCCGATATCTTTCAAGCGAGATACGGGTCTTTTCATACCTTAAGAACCTGCCACTTGTCGCATGTTTCTTCGGGCTTGGGCTTGGCATGGTGCTTGGGGAGCGCGAGAAGTTTTTTACGCGGATTTTTCCTTTCACGATGCTTGCGCTTTTTTTGCTGATGCGTTTTGCACCAGAACTTAACCTGACGCATCTTCCTTTCCCCACATTCGACTACATTATTTGGGGGAAAGTTGACGTTGAGAGCTCTCCTCTCATGCAGCTTCTGCGCTACGTGGGAATCATCACGTTTATCTCGGCGCTTGTGGTATGTTTTTCCATACCGCTTGGCAGCCGTATCGGCCGGTATCTTCAAGGTCTTCCGACGCTCAAGGGCTATGCCACGGACCTTGCAGGAAGCATCGCGGGAATCGGCATGTTCTCCCTCTTGGCATTCCTGGGCACGCCGCCGTGGGTTTGGGTCGGTGTCGGCTCGATTTTGCTTTTCGTTTTTCATCGAAATAAAATTTTTGACTGTGTCGTTCTTGCTGCAATTCCCCTTCTGCTCATCAGTTCCCCTTCCGGAACGCTCTGGTCTCCCTACTACCGCATTTCTCTTGAAGAGCGGCCGCCGCTTGAAAAAGAACAGCGGTCATCGGCCATATATCTTTCGGTAAACTATGATTACCACCAAAAGATCTTGGATTTATCTGACGCGTTTTTCAAAAAACATCCTGAAACGGAACCGAACAGCTCGGCACTGCTCACTTATGACCTTCCGTATCTGGTACGTCCCGAAGCAAAAGATGTGCTTATTTTAGGAGCCGGGACGGGAAACGACGTGGCTTCCGCCTTGCGGCACGGCGCAGAACACGTAGATGCCGTAGAAATCGATCCAACCATCCTTGAGATTGGCAGATCGTATCATCCGGAAAAACCCTATGATTCCCCGAAGGTTTTTGTGCACGTGGACGATGCGCGCGCGTATTTGAAAAAAACCAAGGCTCGCTACGACCTGGTGGTGTTCGCGTACCTCGATTCGCATACCCTGCTTGCCAATTCCTCTTCACTGCGGCTCGACAATTACGTCTATACCGTTGAAAGTCTGCAGGAAGCCAAGAATCTGCTTTTGCCGGGGGGAACGCTGGTGCTTGCTCATGGAACCGGCAAACTTTTTGTGAGCGCGCGCCTTTACCGGATGCTTAAAGAGGTATTCGGGGAAGCTCCAAAAACGTACTTTACGAATTATGATGGCGGAGGGACGGTGTTTGTCTCCGGATCCCGCAGGGATCATCCCCGACTTGAACATATTCCGATCATCAATGAAGAATTTGAGAGAACCGGAGCCGCACTTTCCCTTGCAACCGACCGCTGGCCGTTCCTGTACCTGCGTTCCCGCACGATTCCCGCTTCCTACGGCATCATATTTTTTCTGCTCATGCTTGCGTATTTCTTTTCCAAGCCCGTGCTTTTTCCGAGAAGGACGTCGGCGGACGAGAAGACAATTGTCTGGACAAGATCTAACATCCATTTTTTCATGCTTGGCGCGGCATTTTTACTGCTTGAAACGAAAGCCGTCACCGAACTCTCTTTGCTTTTCGGTTCAACATGGATGGTCAACACCGTGGCTATTTTTGCGTTCCTTCTCATGGCGATGCTGGCAAATGCGCTTCTTATGCGGATCGTCCCGTCGCGGAACATTATCTACGGAATGCTTTTTGCGTCGCTTCTTGTCAGTATCTTCTTCCCGCTGGGCATTCTTGCCGGACTTTCGTTTGCGCCAAAGCTTCTTGGCTCCGGAGTTGTTCTGGCTTCTCCCGTATTTTTTTCCGGCATGCTTTTTTCCCGCGCATTCAGGGACGCTACACGTCCGGGAGAAGCTTTGGGAATGAACCTTCTGGGAGCGCTTGTGGGAGGCGTTGCGGAGAATGCCGTAATGATCGGTGGCACGCTCTTGCTTGGGGGACTTGCCGCGATTTTTTATATAGTATCGCTATTGGCGGTCGTTGAGGTAAAAAAGCGGACTGAAAAACTTTGATGGAGATTTTTTATCTCATCGAAAAAAATCCTGAAAAATATTCTATTCTTCGTCCATGGACGCGAAGTGAGAAACATGATAGTATGGCATACATGCTAAGCAAAAAAAATATTACGACGGCCGTTTTTATTTTTTTTGTCACAACTTTTTTCGTTGCTTCTTTTTCCCGCGCCCAAGAAGAATTCCCGGAAGGGTCTTTTTGGCGCGCCGGGGGGGACGAGCGCATGTACATCATCTCCAATGGCCGCAAACGCCACATTACCACCGAGGCGGTGCTGAACTCTTACGGGAAAGGTGTGGCCGATGTGAAAGAGGCCGATCCGGATATCCTTTTTGGTATTCCGGACGTGCGCGTCATGCGTCTTGCCGGCTCCACGGACATTTACGATATCGTGAGCGGCCAGAAAGAGCTTATTCCGTCCGCAGATGAATTTCTCGGAAGAGGTTATGTCTGGGATGAAGTTTCCAATGTAAACCGGACAGAGCTCGACAGCTACGCTACGGTGGTTGTTCCGGAAATAATATTGTTCCCGAGCCCGACTCCGGGCGTAAGTCCGACTTCTGTATCACCCACTCCGATACCCAGTCCGACCGAATCGCTTCTTCTAAAAAAAATAGCACAGGCAAGAGATCTTTTGCGCGCGGCAGCACCTTTATATCCGCAGGAGCATCGTCTTGGCGCCGGAGGATTTCGGAAGACCGCAGAACAGGTTATCGCCCTCCAAAAAAAACTCCAGCAACTTGGCTTTTTTCCGGCCTCTGTCCTGCCGAACGGAAATTACGGACCGGCTACCACCCAGGCCGTAAAAGCCTTCCAGCAGTCAAAGGGGCTTTCCCAACCCGGAACCGTGGGGCCGCAAACGCTTGCAGCTTTGCAAAAAGTCGGTCTTTCCTTTCCGTCGACGGGGACGCTTGTTAAGAATTGGCGAGCCGCAGCACCCGTGACGCGCGACGTGCTTCTTGCCGCATGGAACGAGACTACGGGAGATATACGGCTTATCCATGCGACCATCGGCAGTACAAAAATAAAAGTCGGCAAAAAAAAGGTAACGGTTCCCATTGCGCATTCCGAAACTGCCGGTTTTTCTGTCCACTACCAGTCGGGCAATGGAGCAAATACCCGGTACCTCGTCACTTCGCCTCCGGGATATCAGGTGCTGGCAAACCGTTACCCCATTTTTGATTCAAATACCGGCACGACAACTTATCCGCCCGATGAGGAAGTGTATGTGCCGTATAATGATGCGTTCCGCACTCCGGAAATTGTAGCATCGGGCCGACAATATCTTGATCGGGTGATAACACAGGCGCTTGGGGATCTAGGCGCAAGACAGATACAGTCTGCTACCGGACGCGGCCTCATCGCCGATCTTACCGATCCGGATGAATTGAAGAATATCGCCATTATTGAACATATCGACCCGGCAGAATTCGGACGCACGCCGGATAAAGAAGGCGTAGTGAACAAGGTGTTTACGATACTTGGCACTAACCGGGAAGACGCGTTCAAGTTCAGCGGCTCTTCCAAGGGCGCTTTAGGACTTGCGCAATTTATCCGCAGCACCTACAACATCATCTATAAACAGTATCCGGCAGCCGCTCTTCTTCCCGGTTTTGAAGCGGGCATGGCTAATCATGTGAACGCAATTAAGGCGATGGCGCTCTATCACGATGTGTCGGGCGCTACGCTTGAAAATCTTGTACGCGAGCGCATCGCGCAAGAGCCCGCGGATCTTGCCTGGGTGCTTGCCGAAATACGCGCCGCAGCATACAACGGCGGCGCGGGGCGCGTGAAAAAAGTAGTCACGGTGCTTGGCCCGCAGTGGGTTTCGACGACGGCGGAGGCAAAAAAGACATTGAACTCGGAGGTCGCAAGCCTTAAAGCGCAAATTAAAGCTGCGACCGGTAGCGTGAAGACCGCACTAAACGCGCAACTTAAACAAAAACAGAAACAAGTTGCATCCATCGCCTCTACGGTGTTGCGCAATGAGACTATCACCTATCTCCAAAAATTTAGAGTGGTCCGGCAAATTCTAAGGCAATAGCAGAATCTGAAATTGACAGAAGAGAAATAGCGCGATAGTATTTAACATCCTGAATAGGATGTTTTTGTTTTGTTAGTTCTTTGACAAAGGAGGTCTTCGTGAGACTGCCAAGATGTTTTTTGAGGTGCTTCTTGATCATTATCGCCATCGGTGTGCAATT
>JAUSGO010000038.1 GCA_030649025.1 bacterium
GGGCGGATATTAAAATTTTAGGCCTTCGGCGTTGGTAACCTGGGCAAGTTCTATACCATACTATTAAAGCGCTTGCCCGCATATGCTCCACCGGAGCATATGCCCAACTGAGCTAAGGGCGGTTATTTTATTGTAATCGCAACTCCACCGTTGCTCTTCCTGGGAAGCTTCATATATTTCAGAAACATGGTGAGCTTCCCGCAGTATCCTCCGCTGGAGGATACTGCCCAACTGAGCTAAGGGCGGATATTAAAATTTTAGGCCTTCGGCGTTGGTAACCTGGGCAAGTTCTATACCATACTATTAAAGCGCTTGCCCGCATATGCTCCACCGGAGCATATGCCCAACTGAGCTAAGGGCGGATGTTTTATTAAAATATCGAAATTGTGGGCGAATATGATATATAGAAAATACTGCTACATAATAGCAGTATTTTCGCGTTTGGGGAAGGATCTAAATGATCGTCGCGCGATTTATGGGGAAGGTCACCGAGCGGCGGATGTCGTCTTCCTGGCGTAGCCACTTGAGGACCCGGGAGACGCCGATGCCACACCCCGCGTGCGGCACAGAACCGCGGGATTGCATTTGATTTACATACCAGCCGAAATCATCCAAACTTCCGCCTTTCTCCTGAAGCCTTTTAAACATACGCGAATTGGTAAGCCGTTCAATGAGGGTCTTTGCGTCGTAGATGCGTGCAGCCGAACCCACCGCCTCACCGGCAAACGGCAGGATGAGGTCGGCGCTTTGCACCAGGTGCGGATGCTCGGGATCTGGCTGCATATTAAAGAATTTCTCGACAGCGATTGGCTTGCCGTGATCCCATAAGGGATTTGGGTAGTGCGTGATAAAAAGCGGCTTTTCGCCGACATGCGTTATCAGCAGTGCTTCGTTCGCGGAATCTATGTCATCTCCCCATGAGATATCTTTTCCGAGTTTTTGCAAAATTTCGATGGCTTGGCCATATGTCATTTTAGGAAAGGGTGGGGCGCAGTATTCGAGCATCTTAAGAGCCTGGCTCGATAGACCGTAACGCTCTTTTGCATCTTTGCGGCCAAGCATCCCTTCACGCACGGCTCCGAATATTCCTTCTATTTCGCCAAGCAGTCCCTGAAAGTCCGTCACCACTTCAATTTCGATCATGGTAAATTCCGAAAGATGCCGAGCATCCACCGCGCTCTCCGCGCGGAAGCTGGGACCTATGCAATATGCTCTACCGAGGGCCGGAACCCACGCCTCCAAATACAGTTGCCCCGTTTGCGCAAGATATACATGCGGGACAGAGAACCATTCCGAATCTCCGGAAACAGAAACTTCAAAAAGCGTATCCACGTTCTCGCAGGCACCGGTGGCGCGCACCATGCGCGGCACAAAAATTTCGGTATACCCTTGTTGTGCGAGATGTTCACGCGCAAATCGGACGACATCGGACTCAAGAATCGGCACGGTGCGTGGCGGAAGGTCGGGCAGCTCTATACCGCCCAATATCTCCGGGATATTGTGTTTTTGTATTATCGCGTTTTCCATGTGTCATGCGTCACCCTCGCCTCCGGAACCTGGAAACTTCGGGAGCGCATTTATTAAAAAGTGCTACTTTATAGGTAGCGCCTTGATACCCCGGCACTAAATTTTGCGGCACTGGCCATTGGCGAGGCGTCCCAAACCGTCCGCGACGAAGGAGCGGCAACGGTTTCGCGATCCCGTGATCTCCGAACTGGAAACTCTGGAACAGTACGGGGAGTCATCAGTCGCGGACAGACGGGATCATGAAAATCTAACCTCACTATCGTTCGGGGATTTTCGGGACTTCGCGCGCATCGGGACGCAGCTATTCGCTGCCCGCACCTCGCGTTTTCATAGTCGCGAAAGATATTTAAATGTTTTCTCATTTCTTTGTACATAGGCAAAATTAGTGCGGGGTTTTGTTTTGTTACCCCGCCTTGGCGGGGACAAAACTTCAAAAAAATTCGCCCCTACGGGCGATGAAAGTTCAAAAATTGGAAACTCTTCTTTTTTCTATTCTTATTATGATGAAATCTATATTCGGACACTTTTTTTAGTATAGCAGGTTTTCACACCGTGTCAAAAAATGCGTGTGGATAAAAATTTGTTCTGGCCGTATCAATCAAACTTTGACATCTCTTATTTTTTCTTATATGCTTCCTCCGTTCTTTCCCATATAAATCTTTAGGAGGCCCTGGATATGTGCGGCATCGTTGGATTTTATAATGTAAGCTGTCTGAAAAGTCGTGCTACCGACGGATTTGCTACCATCCAGCACCGGGGAGTTGAAGGATCCGGGTTTCTTGCATCAAAACTCGACGGCTCAGATTTTTTTTATCTCCGAAGGGGCAGTCTTGCAAAAAGCCTTTGTGACTCAGATGAGTTCTATCGATGGGAGGATAGGGAGACGCGCATCGCGATTGAACATGTACGGTTCGGCACGAGTGGCTCTCCGGCGGACCTGCGCAACATTCAGCCATTCATGCACTTTACGCGATGGGGAAAGCTCGCCGTGGCGCATAACGGTGACAGGCTTGACACCCAGACCGTTCGCCAGACTTTTCTTGATGGGGGCATGGTGTTTGAGAGCGATAGTGACTCCGA
>JAUSGO010000039.1 GCA_030649025.1 bacterium
GCTTGCACAGTCCCGGCGGTGCGCTTATTGAGATTGTGTTCCTTTGGCTCGCCATCCTTGCCACGATCATCGCTTTTGCAAAAATCTCCAAACCGGCCGCGCGGCTTCTGGTGCCCTACATTCTTTGGGTCAGTTTTGCCGCATACTTGAACTATGCCATTTGGGCGTTAAATTGACACGTGGCCGCAAGGAGTCCGTTTCGGTTAAGCAAAAAAACTCCTGCGTCTGAGTCTTTTTGTTTTCTTTCGCGGGCGGCATCCCTGCTTTCAATGACTGGAATCCGCCCGGGAGACCGAGGGGGCCAGCCATCTTAATCCCCCTCCCCGGGGCTTTTTTGTTTCCCATCCGCAAAATCCGTTGTTCAAGCGTGGCCGGGGGTTTACGAATTGGAGTCAGGTACCATTTCTCGAGAGCTAAAATCTTTCTAAAATAGTTCTAAAGTAATTCTCAAGACTCCCTCGCGGGCTGTTTTAGTTTCTGCTATACTTGGAACAAGTAAAAAGGAATAGTTCATATGAAAAAAATTCTTTTGTCGGTAGGCATTCTTTTAGCCGTTGCGGCGGTTCTTTGGTTGTTATTTTCCCGCTTCAATGACGGCGGTTTGAGCATTGCATCCGCGGACGGATCGGCAACGCTCTACTTGCCGGAAGGCGCGCTGCCTGAAGACGTCTCGCCTGCGGATGTCTCGATCGCCAAGGAGGAAGTTGAAAATTTCTTTGTGAGCGGGAATGGCATGCCGCAAAAAGTGACTGCCTATAAGCTGTCACCGGACGGCCTTGAATTGAAGAAGCCGGCCACGATCACGCTGCTTTCGCGAAGTCTGCAGCAGGCAAAGGGAGCCTTCGCGGTTCCGCTGATGTTCCATAAATCGAAGGACGCAGTCGAGGTCGTAGCGGATACATCGGTCGCTCTAAAAGAGGACGGGACGCTCGCCCTTTCTGGCCGCATATCACATTTCAGCTGGATTCTCGATTCCGGCGGGCAATATCCTGTTTTCTACGCGAGTCTGGAACCGTATTCGGTGGACGTGGCCGTCGGTGAGACTGTTCGCGTGAAAGTGACGGTTTCGCACCTCGTTAAGGACAATTTTGGCAATAACGGCTCGCCCGTGTTCAATGTCGCGCCGGGCACAACCTGGCGGGTTAATTCGGACGGCAAAGAGCATTATCTCACCGAGATCAGCAATTCCTTTCGGCCGAGCCGGATGGATATTCCTGCGGGGGAATTTCCTCAGACGCAGACGGAATACGTTCTTGAGCAGGATATGACCTGCGCAAAGCAGGCGCATACCACGCTCATCGGACGCGGCGGTTTCCTCATTGAATATACGCCGCAGCGGACTATCCCGTATTTCTACCAGGATCCGGACGGGACGCGCCGGGATCTGGTGGAAGTCCTGCCGCGTGCGCGGGTGAACCTTAGCGACGTGTTCCAGTCTTATCTTTATGATTGCGGACGGATTCCGCCGGTGGCTACGGTCACGCCGACGCCGACTCCGCGCCGGGACGTTTCTTCGGGCAGTAAAATCGACGTGGTCGAATACCAGGGCAAGCAGCTGCTCGAGTATAGTTTGACTTCGATGGCTGCACATCCCGGATGCGATGAGAGTCATTGGCACGCAAACGATATTGGAGCGGCAAAGACCATTGCGGGCGAAGCGGTTCCGGATACGGATGTGAATGGTTGCGGCTTCGGTACGATGTCGTCCCATCCCATGATTCGGGTTCCGGATACCCGGCCGCGTTGAGCGGTCTCCAAAAAATACCCGCATCCAAAAAATGCCCGCAAAGGGTATTTTTTGTTTCCCATCCGCAAAATCCGTTGTCCGGACAGGAGCAGAGGGGGGTAGAGTATGGGGAACGGACACCAACCCCAACCCCCTCCCCACCAAACACATCCTTACAAACTGGAGTTTGTAAGGATGACAACCTCAAGTCTCAAGACATCAACAGCAAGCAAAAGGAACAGGGGAAGCCCGATGGGCCGCAGAAGGAGCAAGCTGGCGCGCCGACCCCCGCAGTTCCGCAGGAGCAACCCGCATCCGGCCCGGGAGAATGTGGATAACCCCCTTGCGCTAATTCGGGGAATGTAATATATTTATTACGTAAGAAATATATTACATTTAATCACCCTTTCTATGCTTGGCAAACCCGAATGGTTCAAAATGCGCAAATACGGCGGCTGGGGCATAATGCCCCGGACGTGGCAGGGCTGGGTGTATATCCTGGGCATGCTGGCGCCATTGTTCATTATTAACAATCTTCCGTTCCTCGACGACCGGACGCAGCTAGCGGCCTTTGCCGTCTGGGCGGCCGTATTTGCAGCCGACGCGTTCGACATCATGATACGTATGCCGAAAGACGAACGGGAACGGCAGCATGAAGCGTTCGCGGAGCGGAACGCCATGTGGGCCATGGTCATCGTCCTTACCGCTGGCGTCGCCTTCCGTGTCGCCCAAGGGATTGCGATGCACCAATTTGCCGTCGACCCCATCATCCTTATCGCGCTTTTTTGCGGACTTGCGGCAAAAGCGATAACCAACATCTACCTGGACAGGCATAACTAGATATGAAAACGCACATTGAACAGTTCAGAAAAAAACTCGGGCTTACCCAGGAGGAACTTGCGCGCCGCGTCGGCGTAGCCAGACAAACGATCATCGCGCTTGAGCAGGGAAAATATAATCCTTCGCTTGGACTCGCGCATGCCCTGACGCGGACCCTTAAGCAACGGTATATCGAGGATGTATTTGTTCCCGATTGAATATACCGGCGCCTTTTCCATTTCATCCGGATATTTTCCGGAGCAACGGCGGAAACGGCGTCAGGTACGCTTTTTTTGAGAGATGAAAATTTTTTAAAATAGTTCTAAGATTCTTTCCAATACTCTCTTTGCCGGGGGATTTTTATTTCTATCGCCAGAAGATCCCCAAAAACCTTTACGGGGGCTGACCGGAGTGGTTGCTGGCCCGTAACGGCCAGCCACCTAGGGCAGCGACCGAGACGGGTCAATGCCACGAAAAAAATCGCCTAGTCAAGGCGATTTTTTTGTTGCGGTTCGAACCCAAGACCCGTCAATAAAAACGGCCTAACCGCAATTGTTTTATCCGTGGCATATCGGTCTGATCTCCTGTAAGATGCATATACACTATTAAATCAAAGGTCGGGTCCAGCATATCATAACTAATCACCATATCTCCGTGAAAAATAAACTTATCATAGTAATCGCCGCGGTTGTCATTCTTGCCGTATTCATTGCTGTTCGACAGAACGGGAATCGGGCGCCGCAAACCGCCGAGGCTCCTGTTGCAACACAGACGCCGTCGGTTGCGCCGTCCACAGCACTGGCTTCGGGCAATGTTAATGACATCACCAACGAGCTGCTGCAAAATTCTACCGCAGAAGCTGACAACTTTAATACGGAAATCGGCGACAAGACAACACTTAGTGCGGACGCTCAGGAGATTGGGAACGTAGGCCAAACCTATGATGAAAATTCACTTTAAGAATGCCGCCAAAGGACTTATAGCCTCGGCGATGCTGCCCGGCCTTCTCTACCCCGTCGCAATGTTCGCGCAGGGTCAGGCTGCGGCACAGAAAGGATTTTGTGCCGTGCTTCCCAATTTCACTTCGCAGACCGAAGGAAATTTTGTCGATCGCATGGCAAAACTGGAAGCGAAACGCGCCGAGCGCGAGCAGAATCTTGCGACCCAAAGAAGCGAACGCGACACGCGGCTTAGCGAGAATCGCGCTGCGTGGGAGACCCGCTTCCAGGAGCACTACGCGAAACTTGAGGCGAACGCCAAGGACGATGCCCAGAAGCAGGCGATTATCGTCTTCCAGCGGGCAGTGAATGCGGCCGTACGCGCAAGACAGGCTGCATTCGATGCGGCCAAAGACGCTTTCCGCCAGGCATTAGACCAGGCAATCGCCACTCGCAAAACCGGCATAGATGCGGCGGTAACCGCTTTTAAGAACGCACGAACGGTCGCGTTGGCCAAGGCGACGGCCGATTGCGCAAGCAATGTGGCTCCGCAGACGGTACGCCAGAACTTGCAAGCGGCCTTAAAAGCTGCGCGCGAGAAATTCCAAACCGACCGGCAGGCCGTGGAGAAGAAGGGAGAAGCTCTCGAGTCCCTGATCGATGCCAGGAAAGCAGCGGTAAAAAAGGCCCAGGACGATTTCAAGACCGCCATTGAAAAAGCCCGAGATGCGCTAAAAGTCGTACTTGGCGCGTCGACTTCCCCGCAACCATCCCCGTCCGAATAAGCTTTTCTGATCACGAACAAAATACCCGCCTATCTAGGCGGGTATTTTGTCGAGAGATATAAATTTATCGGATCTTCCGATGCCGCGTTGTTCTGCTCTGGCCGATGCGTTCCACTTTCTTGAGACGCATCCAAGTAGGATGAACATCAGCAAGAGCTGGTGTTTTTCCTTTTATAACGCGGTTATTTTTAAGTTCTAGCCTTCGATTATCGGCGCAAACAGTGGCAAGAGCACTTTTTATGATGAGGTACGGTTCGTACGCCTGAATGTTGAGTTTTTGGTCGGTCGGGAGGACATAATGTCACTACCCACAAATAACGATAAATACATATTGACAAACGATAAACCATAGATTAAGCTGTTGGTATTACTAACCAAGAATCACCTATGAAAAAAAGCTCACCAATATTTCTACAGGTGGTCATTGTGCTCATCGGAATGGTGGCGCTTGCGGTCATGATCCGGTTTCCCTTGACCGAGGGAAGGGCCGTAAACTTAGACCTGTTCAGTATTTACTCCGATCCGTTCATCGTGTATGGGTACCTCGCGTCCATCCCATTTTTTATTGCGCTGTATCAAGCGTTTAAATTACTCGGATACATCGGGCAAAATGAAGTATTCTCATTAAGCTCCGTGAAAGCTTTAAGGACTATCAAATATTGCGCGATCATATTAAGCGCCTCAATTATAATGGCGGTACTGTACATAATGACATCTCATAATAAAGACGACGATCCGGCGGGCTTTATTGCCATGGGCATTGTGACTACTTTTATTTCTATCGTAATCGCCACCGCGGCGGCTGTTTTCGAAAAACTTTTACAAAACGCGGTAAACATAAAATCAGAAAATGATCTGACGGTTTAACCCCGTCAAATAATTTTAAATCAACAAAATAATATGTATTTTGTATACATTTTACAGTCTGAAAAAGATAAAAACTCTATACCGGTTACACAAAAGATTTAAAATTAAGATTTGAGCAGCATCAAAAAGGACTAGTCGAGTCCACAAAAAACAGAAGACCGTTAAAGCTAATTTACTATGAAGCCTGTCTTAACCAGCAAGATGCAACGCATAGAGAGAAATATTTAAAACGAGCTTACGGGAAAAAGTTTTTAAAAAGTAGGCTCAAATCTTATTTGATGGGGTAAATTTATGAAACAAGCATCAACATTATTTTTGAAGATAATCCTGATCGTAGCGGGTTGTAGCGTACTGGCTTTTTGCATTTTTGCGATACCTGCAATAAGTAAGGGGGTGGGAGCAGAATGGCCGGAGCTATCTTATTTGAAATATCCTATCTTAATCCTCGGGTATATGACGGCGATTCCGTTTTTCATTGCGCTTTATCAGGCTTTTAAGCTTTTAACCTATATCGATAAAAATACAGCTTTCTCGGCAGTTTCGGTAAAAGCTCTTAGGTACATAAAATATTGCGGAGTTACAATGAGTATTTTGTATCTGGCCAGTATGCCGATCTTATTTCAAATCGCGGATGCGGATGACGCTCCGGGTGTCGTAGGATTCGGAATGCTTTTTGCCGTGGCTCCGCTTGTAGTCTCTGTCTTTGCCGCCGTGCTCCAAAAGCTTCTTCAGAATGCAATTGACATAAAATTAGAAAATGATCTGGTAGTTTAAAAAGAACTTATATGAGTATAATAATCAACATTGATGTAATGCTGGCCAAGAGAAAAATGAGCGTTACCGAGCTTGCCGAGAAAGTCGGCATCACGATGGCGAATATTTCTATCTTGAAGAATGGAAAGGCAAAAGCGATCAGGCTATCAACGCTGGAGGCGATTTGTAAAGCGTTGGAATGTCAGCCGGGAGATATTTTGGAATATAAAAAATAATAAACAAATCAACATTGAAAACGTGTGTAATATAGTTATATGAGCATTTCAAGGACAAAATTTGTTATCTTCTTCCTTATTTCTGGGTTCGCCTTTCTTTTTATTACTACTTCACTTTTGGGTTCCACTGGCCCCCGAGGATTCCCTAAACACCCAGACTCTTTTCTGGGAACGGCGTCGCCAATAGCCTGGAAGAATGCCGTATCAACAATTATATTACCTATAAAAATTGTTTTAATAGGACCTTTGTTGCTTTCTACCGATTTTTTGCGGGATGATCCGCCACCCCCGTTTATTGGTATCTATCTCCTTTTCTACTGGACGATTCTTGCTTCAATCATTCATTATCTCCTCGGCAAATTTAAACACTCTTAACTCATTATTGAATGCTCTTTGGCCCACTCGATAATATAAGTTCGTACAGCCAATAATCCTCGGAGCAAACACGTGCCAAGTTTGGCGTCAGGGGTGCTTGCGGCACCCGGGCGATCGAGACACCCCGGGCACTTATGCTAAGTCAGGTGACCGGGTGCCGTTTGAATCCTTTTGCGGCAAATCTCCGAGCTCGGAAAGGACTATGCTAATTCGCACGAAACAAACAGAGAAACTGGTCGGATACATGCCCTCGCAGGCTATTTTTGTTTATACGAGAACATAGTTAAAGGCATACATATAACATATGAAATATCCGCAGCCCATCTGTTGTAGTATACTAGTGTCGCCATGACCGAAGACCTGGGCATACGGGATGAGGATATAGCTCTACGGGTACAAAGGGGCGACATTGAGTCGTTCGGGCTTTTGGTGTCGCGGTACGAAGTAAAAATGACCAAATATGCCCGAAAATTCCTTTTCAACGCGAACGACGCCAAGGACTTGGTCCAGGAAGTGTTTTTAAAAACATATATCAACATTCAAAGCTTTGACCCGTCGAGGAAATTCTCTTCCTGGTTATACCGCATCGCGCACAACGAATATATAAATGCAGTAAAAAAGCGCGGCAAAGAACCAGTTTTCTTTTTCGATCTTGATGTTTTTCTGCCGCATGCCGCCTCGCCACACACGACGGAAAGCGAAGCGATGAGACAGGAACTTAAACGAAGCCTCGAGGAGCACCTGGGAGCGCTTGGTCTCAAGTATCGCGAAGTGCTGGTGCTCTATTACCTGGAAGACATGGATTACCGGGAAATTTCAGAAATTCTCCAAATTCCGGTCTCCACCGTTGGCGTGCGGCTCGCCCGGGGCAAAGACCTGTTGAGAAAATCGATAACTAAAGCGGATTCACGCGTATGAACGAAGAAAATAAAAAACCCATTCAAGAAGAGGTGCTGGCGGCCATTAAAAGCGGCCTGGTTCATATGCGCCCACGATGGCATTTTGCGCTCCGCGCCGCGCTCGGCGCTCTTGGCGGCGTTATTTTGTTTCTGGCGCTTTTATACTTGATAAGTTTTATTTTCTTTGCGTTGCGGCAGACCGGCGCATGGTTTGTGCCGGTGTTCGGGTTCAGGGCTCTCTATGCCGCGCTCCGCGCCATACCCTGGCTTTTGGTCCTGCTTTCTTTGGGCTTTATTGCGGTGCTTGAAATACTGGTGCGGCGTTATGCTTTCGCCTACCGCCGGCCGCTGCTCTATTCACTTGCGGTAATCTCGGCCGTGGTTATTTTCGGCGGAGTAGTGGTGGCGGAAACCTCGGTGCATCACCGACTGTTTAGGCGCTCGGCAGAGAACCGGTTTCCGGTCGGAAGTAAATTTTACCGCATGTACGGTACGCCGCGTTTGCAAAATATCCACGAAGGCACGATCGCGGAAATTACGCCGGAGGGTTTCGGATTAAAAACCCAACGGGGCGAGAGTTTGCGGATATTGGTTACGCCCCAAACCCGCTTTCCCCTGGGTACGGACTTTGCGGAAGATGATACGGTGGTGGTATTTGGCGAAAGACAGGATGGCGCAGTTATGGCCAAGGGGATACGTAAAATAGACGATACGTTCGAACATTCGCGCCGTCCCGGTCCGCGCATGCATTTTCGCGTGCCGCTTCCGGATACGAGATAAATAATCGGTCTTGGTTTACGCTTATTAACGTATTATTCGCTATGTTCAACTCCATAAAATTATTCGCGGTCGGGCATAAATTGATCTCCGGCCTGGTTATTTTGGGACTTGTGGGCGGGGGCTGGTGGGCCTACGCCAAATTCGGCGGTGAGACGGCACAGACGCGTTATGTGCTCGCGGCCGCGACCAAGAGCACTATAATTTCGGCCATTTCGGGGACCGGCCAGGTTGCCTCGAACGACCAGACGGATCTTAAATCGAAGGCGTCGGGCGAAATAGTATCGCTCCGCATGGCCAACGGGCAAGCGGTAAAAGCGGGCGACCTCTTGGCGCAAATAGATACGAAGGATGCCTTAAAGGCGGTGCGGGATGCGGAGACCTCTCTTGAGACGGCGCGTCTTTCGCTCGAAAAGCTTTTGGAGCCGCCGGATGCGCTCGCGCTTCTGCAATCGCGGAATTCGCTGGCGCAGGCGAAGGAAGCGAAAAAAAGCCACGAGGACGATCTGAAAAAATCGTATGACGACGGCTTCACCGATGTAGCGAACGCCTTTCTCAACCTGCCTGCCACGATGACGGGGCTGGAGAGCATACTTTTTGGATACGTCATTAACGGCTACCAGTGGAACGTGGACGCGTATGCGGATCTGGTAAAACAGTATGATGAGCGCATCATTATCTATCGCAATGACGCGATGGCCGCGCAGGAGGCTGCGCGCGCCGCATTCGATAAAAACATGGCGTCGTATAAGGCATCCGGCCGCGACTCGAGCACGACGGAGATAGAGGCGCTGCTGGCGGAAACATATGCAACCTCGAAAGCGTTGGCGGAGGCGGTAAAGGATGCATCGAACCTGGTGGATTTTGTAAACGATATTTTAACCACTCGCAATCTCAAAGTGCCGACGACTCTTGCCGTGCACAGATCGAGTCTCTCGGGTTATACCGGAACATTGAACGGCAATCTCTCCACGCTTCTCGGCCAAATTGCGGCCATTGCCGACGCCAAGAGCGCGTTGGTGAACGACGATCGCTCGATAGAAGAAAAAACGCAATCGCTTGCGAAACTGGAAAAAGGCCCGGATGCGCTCGATATCCGTTCGCAGCAAATAACCGTACAGCAAAGGCAAAATACGCTGACGGATGCACGCCTGGCCCTTGCGGACTATGCCATCCGCGCGCCGTTCGACGGCATTATCGCCTCGGTGAAAGCGAAGAAGGGAGACTCGGCAAGCCCCGGCACGATTCTCGCAACGCTTCTTGGCAACGGGCAGATGGCCGAAATTACGTTGAACGAAGTGGACGTGGCGAATATCAAGACGGAACAGAAGGCCACGCTCACCTTCGATGCTATCGAGGATATTTCGCTTACGGGCCGGGTAGCGGATATCGATACGCTGGGCACCGTGAGCCAGGGCGTGGTCAATTACACGGTCAAGATCGTGTTCGATACTAAAAATGACCGCATCAAATCGGGCATGTCGGTTTCGGCCGCGATCGTGACGGGTGCCAAGCCCGACGTGTTGGCAGTACCGAATGCCGCAGTCAAAACCCAGAACGGCCAAAGCTACGTGGAAATTTTGGATACGCCCATCCGTTCGACCGGCAATTCGTTCACTTCTGCGGCTTCGCCCACGCGCGTAAACGTGGGGACGGGCATGGCTTCGGATACGCTGACGGAAATAACCGAGGGACTTAACGAGGG
The DNA here is from genome assembly GCA_030649025.1 of bacterium. NCBI lineage: Bacteria > bacterium. The sequence continues at coordinate 9,881 of JAUSGO010000039.1, forward strand.
TGACATGATAATTACGCAAACCATAGCGGCTTCGGCTTCCGGGGCCGCGGCGGCACAGACGGGACTTCGCATTCCGGGATTTGGCGGCGGAAGCGGAGGAGGAGCATTTCGGAGGTAACATCGGCTAGGTATATATAATGAAAACGGTTTTATTCGCCATAGCGTTCATTGCGGTCGCCGGAACGATTACGGTGGGGGCGTTTCAGGGCCGGAACTTTTAAATTTTTGGAAATCGTTTTGCCATCATCCACATGATCGAGATCAACAACATTTTTAAAACGTATAAGAGCGGGAATGCGGAAGTGAACGCCCTCCAAGATGTTTCTTTTACCATCCGCGACGGGGAATTTGTAGCGATCATGGGGCCTTCGGGGTCGGGCAAATCGACCCTGATGCATATTTTGGGCTGCCTCGATACGCCTACTTCCGGGCGCTACTTACTCGACGGCAAAGATGTATCGAAATTTTCGGAAGATGAACTGGCTGCGATACGCAAAAATAAAATTGGCTTCGTGTTTCAGGCGTTCAACCTTTTGCCGCGGGCCACGGTACTCCGTAACGTGTCTTTGCCGCTGACGTATGCGGGTATTTCGCGCAAGGAACGCAGGGTGCGCGCTATCTCGGCTCTCGCGGCAGCCGGCATGGACAAGGACCACTACAGCCATCTTTCGAACCAGCTCTCGGGAGGACAGATGCAGCGCGTGGCTATTGCGCGCGCTTTGGTAAATAACCCTTCGCTTATTTTGGCGGACGAACCCACGGGCAACCTCGACACGAAAACCGGCGAAATCGTGCTCGGCACGTTTAAAAAACTTAACGATGAGGGGCACACGGTGATTCTTATCACCCACGAGGCCGAGGTGGCGCACCACGCCAAGCGCATCCTGCACATACGGGACGGCGCGATCGCCAAGGCATAATTATGCTGATTCAAGATCTGTTCGAAGAAATATATTGGTCGCTGTCCGGCAACAAAGTCCGTTCGTTTTTGACTATACTGGGCATTGTTATCGGCATTGGCTCGGTAGTGGCGCTAAACGCCATCGGCAAGGGTGCTGAGGCAGGTATTCAGGCGTCCATTCAGTCATCCGGATCGAACCTTATTTTGGTCACGCCCGGCGCGGCGCGGGGCGTGGGTACGCAGGTAAACGCGGGGCGCGGCTCGGCGCAAACACTCACCCAAAAAGACGCGGACGAAATTGCGGCCCAAATTTCTTTAGCGAAGGCGGTGGCGCCCGAAAACTCCCGGCGGTACCAAGTTACGGCCAAGGGTTTGAATACCAATACCCAAGTTATCGGCACGGTCCCCGCGTATCCGGGCGTGCGCAAAGTGGAAATTGGTCTGGGTACGTTTATTTCCGACCAGGACGTGGCTAAATACAACAAGGTGGCCGTGCTCGGCCCCACCGCGCGGGACGACCTTTTCGGCGTGGACGGTGAAGCGATCGGCCAGACCATCCGCATCAATAAAATAACGTTCAAAGTGATCGGCATTACCCAAGCAAAGGGCGGCTCGGGCTTTAACAATCCGGATACGAATATTTTCATTCCTCTCTCGACCGCACAGCGGTTTTTGGCAGGCGATGCGTTTGTAACCACCATCAGCGTGGAAGCCGTCGACCAAAGCGCCATGACCCAGGTGCAGCAGGATATTACGGCTTTGCTTTTGGAGCGACATAAAATTTCCGACCCGGCCTTGGCGGATTTCAGCGTGCTCAACCAACAGGACATTGTCGCGGCGGCTTCTACCATCACCAACACCTTTACCACGTTGCTTGCCGCCATTGCGGGCATTTCGCTTCTCGTCGGCGGTATCGGCATTATGAATATGATGCTGACCACCGTTACCGAGCGCACGCGCGAGATCGGTTTGCGCAAAGCCATTGGGGCCTCTCGCGGCGACATCAATTCCCAGTTTTTGCTCGAAGCGATCGTACTGACCTTTGCGGGCGGGCTCATTGGCATCGCCTTCGGCTGGATATTGGGGTTGGTGGCTACGTATACGGTAGGCATCGCGGCGCAAGTTTCGGCCGGCTCCATACTTCTGGCATTCGGCGTCTCCGCTTCCATTGGCATTATTTTCGGATATTATCCGGCGCGACGCGCGTCATTATTAAATCCCATAGAAGCATTGCGCTATGAATGAGGTTTATCAATTAAATAGATTTTTATGAAAAATCTAATTATTGCGGTTGTGGCGGCAGCGGCGATCTCGGGCGCGGCTTCGTTCTTCGGCGGCATGAAGTATGCGCAAAGTAAAAATTCCGGCGGGTTTGACCGGGCGGCATTCCAAAATATGTCGGCGGAAGAGAGGCAGCAGATGTTTGCGCAGCGCGGCGGCGGCACCAGCGGCGGGCGGCTGCGCGGCACGGGACAAAATGGCGGCGGATTTATGGGCGGAGAAATCCTTTCCCGAGACGATAAAAGCCTTACGATAAAATTGCGGGATGGCGAATCGAAGATCGTATTTTACTCCGACTCGTCCGAGATAAGCCAATTTGTAAGCGGAGACAGCGCGGACCTGGAAGTAGGCAAAACCGTCACGATAAACGGCACGCCGAACGCCGACGGCAGCATTACCGCCCAGTCCATTCAAATACGGCCGCAACCATCGCCAAATCCAAGTCCGTAAACACGAGCATCTGAAAATAGGGGTATCTCTTTTTACGAAAGCAGAACATGGTCACAGCACACTACGAACCCGCTCGGAAATCCATAATAAAACACGGGCCAAACATCCCGACACGGAAGAATTGGGGACGGGTCCGGAGCGACCGAGGAGGACACCGAGCATCAAGTATGTGAATATCTGAAAATGAGTGATCCTTTGCGGGTTCCGGCGACAGGTAGTTATGGGGACTGGGTCTGGATTAAAAATGAGCCCAAAACGGCCAAAAGAGCTTAGTATTCCTGGTAGTCCCGCGCGCATGACAAAGGATATCTTTGTATGTAGTGCGATAAAAAGGACTCCGAATTTTCATTGTTCAACAACTCTGCACTCGCAAGGCGAACCGGCGGACAGATCGCTGCCGGTAGGCTGACAAGAAACAATTTCAACCTTGGCGCTTTTAGAGATCAAGCTGTCCAGCAGCATGACATCATTGCCGTATTTTGGGTCTTGATATCCGAGCCTGACGGTAACCCCCAGGGATGATATGGGAAAGCTTTCAGGGCTTCTCGCACTGGTTCCCGCAGGCAAAGCGAATTTCCATTCCGACGGATCGCCAGAAACCCGTTGATATACGGAACAAGAAGTTCCGGCGGTCCAGCACGGAAGCGATTTGGTCCATGCGCGGGGCCTGCTCGGGAACCCGCTACCGGTCAAATTAAGCACCGAGTCAATCGGCCCGCTGACCGTAACCGCAAACTCGATATCGATGGGAACGCCAAGAAATATGCCTCCTCCTCCGGAGGAGGATTTCGGGGGCCAAGCATAGCCCGGCTCCACGGAACATCTTGCCGAATCGAAAGTTATGTTTTGCCGGTCTCCCGGCGGAGCGCTGGATTGTTGCGGCGTATCCGCCGGAAGTGTTGAGCGTATAAGGCGCAACTTCGTTCCTAACGGAACGCCTACCAACGCGCTGACTTTAGAATCGTTTACGGTAAATATCAGTGCGCCATTTTCCATGGCCCAGCCCGAAGGACCGCTGTCATCGGTGAACACATAGCTATCGGCGGTGAACGAAGAGCAATGAGGCCCCGAGATTCTCGCGCCGTTCTCGAATACGTAACTACAGGATTGACTGCCCTGGATGACGTTGTAATTTTCGGTGCTCGCCGGCGTACTCCGTATGTCGTATTGATTGGTCGATTGGTCCCATATCGCAATCTGTACCAGTTTCCAAGTGCCTTGTAATTCGGCCGGATTACCCGCGGATTGTGTGGACGGAACCGGTTCCCGGGTAATGACAATGGTCGGTTCCTGGGCAACAGAAATTTTTTGCGGAGGAGCTGTTGTGCGGGGAGTCGAGGGAGCCGCCGCCATCTGCGTTTCCGAAAGGACGGTTTTGCTGACGTAACCGGACACGTCCTTCCCGGTATCGGTATCGGTGTAAGAGATCTGCATCCACTCCGGAACTTCTTCCAAAGAACCGTAGTAAGAGCTGATAGTTGAATTTTGACCCAATGTTCCGACCACGGCACAGGACGTTGACTCGCAAGAACGGACGTTGGCGGCGCTGAATTTTACATAAAAGACCTTCTGAACTTCCTCCCGGTCTCCCGGCTCCCATTCCGGTTCCGGTTCAAATTCACCGGATGTATTTTTTCCCGGCTCCCGGTTTATAAAAGACGCCGCTGCCGAAAGGACGAGAGAACCCGCTATGAAATAGATGAAGAACTTGAGGTAGTTGTGGCCGGATTTCGGACCCTGCGTCTGCGCAACCTTCTCCTCAATCTCTTTTATTTCTGCCTTTGCTGAACGATGCCGCCGCCACGCTCCCAGGGCGAAAAGGAAAACTATTCCCACGAGCGCGCCCAGAAGCACGATAAAAAGGTGCGCCTTTATTCGCGATACTCCCCAGGAATAATCACCGCTCTCCAGGAAAAAGACGAAGACGGGAACCCAAATGAACCTCTGCAATATAACGAATGCCAGGACCGAGACAACAATCCCGTACACCGCATCTTTTTTTGGGAACCGGAGCCATCTCATTGCCTCCATGATACCAAAACCCGAAAGATGGTACAATTATTCTAGGAGCGGATCTGGAAGAGTTGGGTGTTTTTTGGCAAGCGGTTATGCTTTTTCTTGCTCTCCGCAAAGCGGTATTATGAAGTAGGGAGAAGCGTGTAAGACAATCCCCATTCGTAGATTATGAAAAAAGCCTTTGTCATTATCAGCGTTTCGGTTGTTCTGCTCCTTGCCGGCTACTTGCTGTACCGTTATTTCTTCTACACCTGTTGCGCTCTGCCGCCCAGATCTTCGCCGACTGTTTCAGACGAGCAAAGCGGTGATCCGATGTTGGATGACCCGGATTTGTTATATGCCAAGCGCGCTCTCATCGGCCTTTGCCGCACCAAGTCGGGGAACGGAGGCAGTTGCCACTTCAACACGTATTTGTACAAGTCGGGCAAATTAGTTACAGAATCGGGCGAGTTGGCTATGTTGGAGGAGGGCGGCGAAAAAGCAACCGCCTACCCCACTGTCCAAAAGGAACTGGATAAAGATCTGATGGATAGAATCACCAAGCAAATCCGAGACTCCGGAATTATGGAAAAATCATGCCAAGCCGAGATGGTCACGGACTATTATGTGCATTACCTTATTAACCTGGACGGCGTAAAAAAAGAAGTTACATTTCCCGGCTGTGAATCAGAATTCAGAGAAATAGACGCGCTGATCGACGCGGCCGCGGACGCACAACCATAAAAAAACTTCATCCCATTTTAAAAATCCTGCTCATTTTGGCGATTTTGATCGCATTGGCCTATATAGTGACTCCCGGAGACAGCGAGATTATTTTGAAAAGGCCGTGGTTTAAGTGAGGGACATAGCATAAAAATATGAGGGCCAATGAAATAAAAATACACATCGTCGGCTTGTCGGCCATCGTTGCGATTTTTTCCGCGGCCGGCTTTGCGTATGCCCAAGCGCCGCCCATTATCGGCGTATGCCGTTACGGCTGTGAAGAGCCTTCCTGCCCGGCAGACAAATACTATAGTAACGGGAAATGCTATTGCAACGGCGGTTACTGGGACCTTAACGGTTCGTGCGTGCCTCCCGACCAATGGTGCCGCGCAACCTATGGAGAAAATTTTGTCGAAGTGGACGGAGGGTGCAATTGTATCGCCGGTTATTGGAAACTTGACGGTTCGTGCGTGACCCCCGACCAATGGTGCCGCTCGAAATACGGCAGCAATATTCACGCGGAAAACGATAAATGTTCTTGTGATGCCGGCTACACGTTCATCAACAACGCCTGTGTAAACAAAGATTGGGCATGCCGCTTGAAATACGGCAATAATTCCTACGAAGAGGGCGGAAGATGCTATTGCGGAACCGGCTATACAATGCTCAACGAAACCTGCGTAACGAACGATCAGGCGTGCCGTTCGAAATATGGCGGCGCATACGCGGCCAACGACGGCAAATGTTACTGTTTATCCGGGTACGTTTTCAACGCAAACAAGTTCTGCGTGCCATCCTCAATACAAACAACCGCGCTCCCTTCCGCAAAACCCACCTCATTGCCCCGAATAACTCCGGGACCCCTGCCGACGAAAACCGCCAAACCGTCGGAGGAGCCAAAACTGCAGTTATCCCGCGAAGAACTGCGGGCGCTTATCGGCATACGGAAATGGGTGAATGAGGCAGAAAATAATTGGACGGAATTGGAAGAAATGACCTATTGGGCTTCGGCAAGGATCGGGAAGTCAACCTTAAGCGATCTGCTGCGCAGAGCCGGGACCAAGCGCGACAAAGCCGACAGCGCGTTTTCTAAAGCCGCAAAAGAGAAAAAGTTACAAGACCCGGAAGTACTCGAAGAAATACGGAACATGTACCTCGATTCCTGGCTCGACAACCCGCAGGATAAAAAAACGGCCATGATGCTGGCGATGCTTGAGCGGGAAAAAGGCAACACGGACTCGGCGGACGCATACGAGAAGATGGCATATTGGAACTTGAGAAAACAGGAACGCCTCGCGTTTGAAGAGCTGGTAGACAAGGAGAGGAATACAGAGCCCCTTCGGGACCGGCTCTTGAAGACAGAAGCGGATCGGACGCTATGGGAGAAACAGCTACAGGAGTCGTCTGTTGCCAGTCAGGTCCGGAGAAATGTTGACGATGCCATGGAGCAGGCGAAAGAGACGGCCAAGAACGCCTGCCGGAAAATTGACATGTGCGATTGGGCGTGGATGAAGAAGGTGGAAACCACGATGATGGCGGAAAAATATTCCACGCGAGTCGGAGAGATCCTGCATAATCCCATTAAAACCGTTATCGGGGTTGATAAGGGAGCCTTTAAATAAGCGGCCCATGGAGGACAAGATACAACAAATTAAAAAGCGCGCGCGAAGATGCGCGCTCGCCGGTCTGGTTTCGCTTGCCACGATCCTGCTTTTCGCCGGAGGAGACCTTCGAATTCCCCAAGATTCGCCCACGTGGGCCACGCTGGTCCTTAGCGTGCTTTTGGGGCTGACCCTTGGCTTTAGTTTTGCGGCTGTCATACTATTTTTCTCCCAGCTCGTGATGCGGTTTCGTGCGCGGAAAGGGGGTATTGCGGAGTTGAAGCCATTGGAAGCGATTACCGGCGCTCCGGCAGGCGGCAAGCGGTGGAAAAAAATCCTCATCCGTATTGTCATCGGCTGGTTCGCGCTCGGCGCGGCGGTATCCATCGGTTCCTCCATTTACACCGCATACGTCCCCAAGAGCTGCGAAACCGCAGAATGTTTTATCGAGGCCGCCAATCGCTGCCGATGGGTTGAGTATGACCACCTCGACAAGGGATTCACGTTTTGGCGTTATAGCGCTCCCGCGGGCTGTGGCCGTTTCGAAAAGACCGCGGCAATCATCGGCAGTGGCGAACCTGCATGGATGAAAGAATTTTTAGAAGACAAGAGCTTGTCCTGCACGTACACGCGCGGGGAGTTTAATGAACAGTGGGTCACCAGCCTGGTCTTCGGGCTGGAAGACTGCCAAGGGGAACTGAAGGAGGCAATCGGCCAGTTGTTGTTTTTGACCCAGTAAACCCGTAAACGGTTTGGCGTATGGACGATAACGGCAAGGAACATGAGCAGGGAAGGCCGGATGCGTTGCTGAAAGAGCAAGCTGGCGAGTCAAACTAGATATATAGAGGCCAAGCAACCTTATCCACATTCGGAGAATTTTCTTCGGATGTTTTGATTTGTAATTGCCGCACGAATGGCATCCCGCGTTTCCAGGCGGCGTAGACGAGATGGATCAACTTGCGCTCCAAAGACCCTGAGCTTCTCCGGCGGAGAATTTACCTGGCAATAAACCCCTCATCCGGCTTACGAAAACATAACCCGTTTATGCGGGTTATGTTTGTAGTGGCGGAGCACTCTCTGAACCCGACAAAAAACCGCGAAGGATATCGCGGCATGTTACCCCGCACTTAAAGTTGCTGTGCGGAGCGCTTTCCTGCATACGCTGGATATAGAACTTGTCAAAACAAGTATTCCGACAGATAATCTTCTCCGAGGATCTAAGCGACTTTAAGTGCGGGGTTTCGTTTTGTTGCTCCGACAAGGCCATCGGAGACAAAACTTCATTCTTCAGGCGGGGCTCCGCTTTTTTCATTCGGAAAATAGGTGCGTTTTATACATACCAGATATTCGCAGGCTCATGTAAACTAAAAAGCATGCCAATGCTCGTTCTGCGAGAGGGCGGGATGAAATAATTCCAATTATGTATTATCTACTCTTAATAACAATCGGCCTATGCCTTGTATATGTGTTATTTTATTTTTTGTTTCCCCTATTTTTTAAAAATACCGCAGTATCTTTAAATCGCAGGTCCCTGCATTCGATCATTTACATAATTATATGCAGCTTTCTGGTATACGCCGCCAGCATCAGGATCGCAGATCAGGAATTGAGCAACCGGATCCTCCACGTCTTCGGAGGGGGATTTCTGTCGTTCTTGATCTGCTTTTTTGCCGTCAAAGACAGCAAATTGTCTATCGGCAGGTTCCAGTTTTTTCTGTTTAGTTTTCTTGTAGTAATCTCCCTCGGCGTGGTTAATGAGATTCTGGAGTTTTTCTTGCAGAATTATATGCACTTTACTTTTGCTCCAAACATCAACGATACCTGGCTGGACCTCATGAGCAATGCGGTCGGTGCCCTGCTGGCCGCCGCATGTTTGACGCCCTTTATCAAAAGAATGGTTTAGTATTGTTTGTTTCAAAATTAATCATCCACCAAAAGTCCTGCGCCAGCGGGACTTTTTTGTTTTGGCACTTGCGTTTGAGGGAAATCTTATCCACCGTCCCCATTGTTTAAGGGTATAAAATATGGTATTATATGTATACGTGAAGAAGAATTTTGTTATTGCGTTTCCGGCAAGCCTAAGCCCCTGTTCTTGAGACAACAGGGTGTTTTTTCGCATCTAATTATTGCGTTTGTGAAAAAAGCAAAGGTAATAAAATTAATTATCATACTAGGCGGCATATTGCTGGTCGCGGCCGCTTTCTTGCTCTGGGGAGCGTACTTATATCTGAACGAGGCGCAGGACAGGTTTAAGGACAATGACAAAATTGTGGAAATGGAGCGAAGGAACGCGGAGCTGAAAGAACAGGAGGAGAAAGCGGCATGCGCACAAAAGGGCGGAGAATGGACGCGGGTAGATCTGGCGGGCGACAAAATTTGTAATATGCCGACCACTGATGGCGGCAAGGCCTGTACCGATCGTTCCGAGTGCCAGGGCGCGTGCGTAGGAGAGCACGCTTCCGGCGACACTTCCGGCGACACTTCCGGCAAGTGCAGCGGTTATATATGGGTGAATTGCGTCAATCAAATTATCAAGGGAAAATCGCAAGGCCTGCTGTGCGCTGACTAAAAGTTTTTTGGCAAAATTATTAGTAATCAAAACAGTATGGATATCTCAAAAATGAAAAAGATAGCCCTGTATCTGCTTTTGGGGGTCGGAGCGATAGTGTTCGTCTTTGTGGGAAATTTCTACGCAACGCCGAAATACGAATCGCCTGGAAGCTCAAGCAATCTGGGAATTGACGATAGCGTTTTCGGGGGATCGTATGCGACTCCTTCATTCGAGCGGGGAGATTTTGCGCCTGCACCCATGATGAACGCGGGGTCTTCGGCCAAGAGCGGGGCAAGTCAGACGGCAAACCCATCCGCTCTGGCGGATAGGAAAGTGGTGAAAGTGGGCGCGCTTGCGGTTCTGGTGAAAAAGACGGAAGAGGCGGCGGAGAAGGTCAAATCTATTGCCGGGGCGCTCGGCGGATTCGTGGATGGCGCGAACATTTATAACGTCTCGGAAACCTCCAAGGAGGGGACCGTTACCATTCGGGTCCCGGCCGACAAGTTTGACGATGCGATGCAAAAGCTTAAGGAGATAGCGATAAAGGTGGACAAAGAAGAAATAGGCGCCGCCGATGTCACCGAACAGTTTGTGGATATGGAAGCGCGGCTCAAAAATCTTAAGGCCGAAGAAGCGCAGTATTTGAAAGTGTTGAGCGAGGCCCGCAAGGTAGAGGATATCTTGAGCGTTTCGGAGCGTTTATTCGCTACGCGCGGCAACATTGAGCGCCTTGAAGGACAACTGAAGTATCTGTCCAGCCAAATAGCCATGTCCTCCATTACCGTTTCGCTTACCGAAGAAGCGGATGTGCAGTTGTTCGGCATCCGCTGGCGGCCGCTGTTTGCGCTTAAGCAGGGATTCCGGAACATGTTGAGCGGCCTTACCGGCTACATTGACGCGATGATAGCTTTCCTATTCGTACTGCCGGAGCTTGTGTTGTGGCTTATGACGTTCGTCGCGGGGGTGTGGGTGGCATGGAGGGCGTTCCGCTTCGTGAAGAGGAAATTCTTTACTCCCGCCGTCTAGCCGTTCTAAAAGATACAAAAATCTATGAAGAAAATTTTTCCTATCATTCTCGCTCTGGGCGTTCTCGCCGCGTTCCATATTGGCCTGGCTCAAGCGGCAACAGTTGAAATCAAAGCTAACGGCGCCATGAGTGCGATTACTGTGCCGTATTATAGTAACGTTACTCTTTCTTGGAGTGCCTCCAACTTATTAGGTACTGCTATAGGGCCATCCGGCGAGCCGGGTTGCGCAGGCGATTGGGGTGAGCGTATTCCAAATGTTTGGTATCCACCCGGCCCAATCTGGATCAGCAAAGAAAACAGTGGCCAACAACTTTTCGAAGGCATGACAGCGACGAAAACATTTACTATCATGTGTCCCAGTGATGGGAGCTCGGTACAAAGCTCCGTAACAGTTACCGTTCAACCCGACCCCAACCCCCTCAAAGTAGACCTTACGATAAACGGCAATGACGTAAAGCCAGGATACACCTACACTCTGCCCTGGAATGGGGGTCCAGAGATCGGACAGTTTGAAGACCTGAAGTTTGTCTGGGAAGCGAATAATCCTGACGCGACATGTAGTCTTGGCGGCGCCGGATACCCCGATCTTTCCAGATTCGGTTTTCCTGGCACAGCGAGCGGAGAATGGTCTATTTCCTCACTCAAACTTGTCCGGGACGGACATAGTACTGATCGGTCATCGCAAAAAATCGTGGGGGGAACTTGGATCATCACGTGCACCGGTCGCGGCGAAACGGCGACGGACCAAATCAGGGTTGTGACCGCTCTCCCGCCAAAAGTCATTCGGAGCATTGAACTAAAAGCGAACGGCCAGAGCGGGACGGTGACTGTGCCGCGCGGCACCGATGTCCTCCTCACATGGACCGCCACCAATCTTTTCTCGGATACGCGATGCCTCGCGAGCGGCGATTGGTCGGGATACAAGACCAGCCACGGAAGCAGTGGGCAAGAATTCACGCACCCGCTGTATGCGAACAAGGTCTATACAATTAAATGCGACGTCTCCTCCAATACATTTAGCGATGTGAAGAACGCGGATACCGTCACCATTTATGTGGCCACGGATTGGGACGCACTACTGACCAAATATTCTTCCGGTTGGGATGCGCAAGGTTCCACTTGGGGCTATATCACCGACAGCGGCGTGACGCAGTGGTATAGAAAAGAGGGGTCGCAATGGGTGAAAAAATCGAGTGCAGCAGAAGCAAAAACCCCATATACAGAGCCATCCCCCGCGGCAAAAGCCGTCTGCGACGACATCGCCCAATCCATCGTGAATGCCGCCGGCGGATGCAGTAACGTTGACAAAGCCGCATATCAGAATGTCTATAGCGCTTGCTGTGCGGTGATAACCAAGACAACTCTTTTGCAGTTGCTCAACAATGCTCTTGCTGACGGCAAATTGGACAAGTCGGAAAAATCGTCCTTACTGGATGCGTTAAATACCTATCTATCCAAATAATTATTTATGACATACTCACGTATATCGCTGTTTGCATCGTGCTTACTGGTTTTCTTGTCCCCACCTGTTGTTGCCGCAACATACCCCGATACGTGCCCCAAAGAAGGGCAGGCCATTGTTGAGGCCGTTGGCGGATGCGCGGCTATCAGTTGTAGCGAATTCGAGGCCATTTGCGCCGAATGCTGTACTGCCGGGGATGCTACGTCTTCTCCTTCGCCATCCGTCACTTTTATTCTCGCGACATCAATATTATTTTGGGGAGGAATCGGTTATCTCATCTACAGATTGATAAAACGGATAAAAAGGAAAAAAGCGGAAAAGATAGCGGGAACGCCGACCGAGAGTAAAGACATTAAGAAGCCAGAGTAACATTCTCTAAAAACCACCCCGCCAAGGCGGGGTGGTTTTGTTTTTCTCTGTTCACAGAAATTGCTTTGCCTATTGTTGTGCATTTCTTAAAAGGTTGCGCTCTATCATGTCGTTGTCCTTCGGGGTTTCCATTGTAAAATAGAGGAGGAGCCGAAAGGCCCCGATAGCCAGCAAAATAATCGCTATGACCGTACACGCTATCCACAAAATCACTTTTTTTACGTTCATATGCTTACTAAGTTAGTTGTTCCCCTCCCGGATAAGTAACCGTATGCTGCCGTTCCCGCCCGTGATGTCGAATACTTTGATCTGATATTTGTCGATGGTAACCGTCTCTGACGCATGCACCGTCACCACTTTGTCTTCTTCGCTTTTTCCGCGGACAAAGAGCCATAATCTCGCCGTTCCGTCCTTCGGGTTGCTCTCCATGCCGATCCCCAAGTCCTTATATTCCACCCGGCACCCTCCACAAACAGTATACGCTCTGGCAGTATCGTATATTGTAAAGTACAAATACAATGGGACAAATAAAATAGGAAAGCCGATCAAAATAATCTTCCACACGAGCCATTTTTTATTCTTGGGTATATTTCTTCTCCAGACATACAGCGCGCTCGAAATGAAGACAATAAGAGCTGATATTTGGCTGATACTGATCGGGCCTTCCTTGCGGAACGTAGGACGGGCCATGGCATCCGGAATGGGGCCGCAATCATTTGTTTTCCGGTTGTAGTATGTATCGGCGCCTACGCAATTTTCAGGAAGCGAGGGAGCGGGAAAATTTTCGCACCAATCCGTTTCAGGGCTTTGCCCCGGCTGGCACACTGTCCGCGCCGGCGTTAAGGCAAAAGCCGCCCGAGCAAAAAAAGCGGTTATGAGAATAAAAGCGAGCGTCAGCATCATTCCCTCTATCCAAAAAATTATTTTTTTCTTAGCCATATATTTTCAGTCTATACAAACACTTCCCGGCTTTCCATTGTGAAAGAAGGCATGACATCCCGAAGCGATCCTCCACTCGCTGCATTTGCCGGAAGTCAGATTAATCCCCTGATATTCCCCGATACACGGGCCTTGGCATTGAGAAGAATCGGTACATGTCTTTCCGGCATCCGATGTCTGCATATTGCAATATTCTTTCTGGTGGATAGGGGTCATCCTTCCCCATACCCCGCCAGCTTCCAGGCACGCTTCTTGAGTTTCGGGAAGTTTTGGTAAGCCGGTTTTGGCGTCGGGCGTAACCGGTTTCTCTGTGATTGTCGGATCATCAGCAAGCTTCCAGGTAGCGTCTTCTAGCAAAAACACGTCGAACTCTATTCGTTCATCACCCGCAAATCCCAGAACGTGTTCTTTGAACAGCAATTTACCGGTTGCAATTACTTTTTTTCCCAGTAAATCATCCGGCCAGGATTTTAGGTTATTAACAAAAATGGTATTGCCGTCTACAGAGATTACGGCACCAGTAGGAGCATTATCTGCAATACCCATCCATTGTGAAACTTTTCCGATCGAACTTTCTAAATCCCGCAAAGTTGTATCATGCGCCCATCTCATGATCGTCTCATGACTGATATCTACTCCCGGTTGTTCTTCGCTGTCCGCCGTTCCTTTAAAAAGCGTAACCAAAACTACGGTCAATATAATAAGAGCAATTATCGCGACAACTACAGTAAATATTCTTATGTTCTTTAGTATAAATTCAATGGGCCGGAAATACATTTGTAGAGATTTTCTTGGCCTGGCCAGAAAATAGATGAATAATCCAAGAATAAGGAATGCAACAGCGCTAATGGCAAAGCGCGCGATGTCATCAGCTGCTACCGCCGGTGTAAGGGCAAAAGCTGGTGGAGCAAGAAGGGCGGTTATGAGAATGGCGCCGGGGACCGCCAGTAAAATCACTTTTTTTACGTTCATATGCTTACTAAGTTAGTTGTTCCTCTTTAAATTATACTACGCCCGGAGCTTCCCGCCTAATGCGCAGTACATTCCTTTGTACTGGTAAATATAGTATATTGCAGTCATGACACGGTACCTATTATTGATATTCAGCTTATGACCGCATCAATAATCCCGATACTCCTAGCGCTTCTTGCTTTTGTTATCGGCATACTCAATCTGGTTAGGCCCGATCTATTTTTGAGTTTTCAGACGTGGTCTCAAAAGGCTCTGTGGGATTCGAAGTATGAACCGGGCCTGCCTGCCTACAGAATGGTTCGGGTTTTCGGCGCATTTTTTGTGATCATAGGGCTGGTCTTTTCTTCAATGATTTTTACTAACGGGGAACCGGGTCTGAGGGAGCAGTTATTTAATTATGACCAGGACCTGGATAAGCTTCCGCTTGTTCGGGTAGTCGTGAAACTCGACAGCATCTGGGAGCGGGCAGGCGGAAGGCCCGACTTGGGGTTGAACGAACAGCGCGATTTCGATTTTTATCTGGAGCGGCCCGACTTGGGGTTGAAACAGCAGGACTTTAAAGATGCCCAGGGCGCGGTCTACACGAGCGACCTGCCTGCGGCACTACAGCCGAAGATGCTTTACGCAAGCGACGTTTCCGATGAGGCAAGGAACGGCGGCAACTCCTGCGACTTCGGCGGCTTTCCGCACACCTGCACGCTTAACTTATACACCGGTGAAGACGCCAAGCCAAAAACCGTTCTGCTTAAGATTGTCTTTGCCGATAACACCTATGCCCAGCAAGAAGTAGCCATACCGTATGCAGGCATGTTGGATACACCTGCCATTCTGGAGCCGAAGTCTGCCCCAAAAAATGGCGGCCGGTTTGGCCTAAAGTTCAGAGACGTTGGCGCAGATCGTTATAAAATCTCGGTGAGCATTTGCCATCCTTACGCAAATAACGGCATCAATCCCTGCCTGAACGTGAATAATTTTGAATATATTTTCGCAAGACAAGGCGGGAGGTTGGTTGAAGAAGGCCGCGATAGCTATTCCCCCGTCATCACTGCCGCCGATAACATTGTTGAAATATGGACAGGCCGTTCGTTCAATTTTTCCCAAGATGATACGAGTGCCGTCTACTCCATTCAAGCCGAGGCAGGGGGTGTGACCCAAGATGGCGTCAAAACCCACAGAAAATCCTATGCCGAAGCTACATACGACCTTCGCTAGCACTGTTTTTGGCGTCATGACGGCTCCGGTGCGACCGAGGGGTTATGGAGCTTGAGCACCCCTCTTTTCCCGAGAGAATCTTCAAAAACGCCTTGTGTTTTGAACGAAAAATCCGAGTCCTAGTCCCGCGCAGCCAAGTCGTGATAGGTTCTTCCGCTCAAGGGGGATAGATTCAAATAAATTATGAGAACAGTAATTATAACCGGAGCAAGCAGCGGCATTGGCCTCGCAACTGCCAAGAAGTTTTTGGCTGAAGGATGGCGAGTTGTCGGCACATATTTAAACACGCCAATTAACATAGAGAATCCAAATTTAATTGCCATACAATATGACCAAGGCGACCCGAGAAGCATCGCAAAAGCCGCTGCTCAAATTACTGCCAGCGTATCTCATGTAGATGCTCTGATTAACAATGCCGGTATTCTTATCGATGCGGAAGATAAAGTTGCTGATTATGTCAAAGTAGAAAAAACTTTGGAAGTTAATGTAGTCGGAGTCGTTAATGTGACGGAACGATTATTACCTCTATTTCAGAAAGATGGCCATATTGTAAATATGGATTCCGGATATGGGGCCATGTCGGTTCCTATAGACGACGAGACGTCCGGCGGATACCGCATTTCAAAAGCGGCATTAAATATGTACACCCGCCATTTGGCATTTCGTTTGCGATCCCAAGGTATTATTGTTTCATCATTGGCTCCGGGATGGGTGGATACTGCCATGGGTAATACTATTGCATCAAGAACTGAAAAACCCGACCGTACTCCGGAACAAGCGGCAGACGAGATTTACCAACTCGTCACAACGGTTAAAGAATCGGGACAATTCTGGGAATACGGCAAAAAAATTCCTTGGTAGTCCGCTTAAGACCGATAATATAAGACGCCGCCTGAACGGTATCTTCTCGAAAGAGTTGCAAAATTTTCAGGGATGTGGTATATTTAGTTGCTCTTTAAAATCCAAAGGAACATCGGAAAGGAAGCCCAACATGAGGTTTTGCGGGAGGCTTTTTGTTTTGCTTTTTTGTTTTTTCTCGATGTATGGGACGCAGGCGGCCGCGGCACAAAATTTCTCCCAAGACTCCGAATCCGAATTCCGCCGGCTCGTCGCAGAGGGCCGGTATGCGTACTTTAATGAAGAATACGAAAAAGCCAAAACGCTGTTACGCGCCGCCCGAGAACTGGACCCCGACAATCCCGAGACCCATGAGCATTTGAGCCTCGTCATTCTTTTTGAACTTAAAAAGGAGCTCGGTATCGAGGGGGACGGAACGCTCAATGATGTAAAAAGGCTCAAGCCATATGCCGACAATGTTACCCAGTTCGAATCGGAGATACGGACAGGAGAGGAGCTGGCGGACGCGATACTTGATAAACACCCCGAGGATCAGCGTGCGCTTTTCGTGCGGGAGAGATTGCGCCTCAACCTCATTATGTTCCGCCGCCAAATACAAGACACGCTTGGCGGCCTCCTTGGCGAATATCGGAAAGCAAAACCCGTCATAGACCAGATCGTTCTGCGAAATCCCAACGATTGCCGGGCATTGGTCACGCAATCCCGCATTAATTATGAGATTGGCAGCCGTCCCTGGTACGAGAAGTTGGGACTTCGCGCGATAGGAGTACGCGGCGATAAGGAAATGGGCATACAAGGAACGGCAAAAGCCGCATCCATGGTATGTCCCGACCACTTCGATTCGGTCGAGGCCCGCTTCAGCTTCCTTTCCATTCTTGCCAAGGAAAAAAAATGGCACGCGGCCTCTGCCATGGCCCTTGAGCTGAGCCTGGAATTTCCGAAGAACACCAAAATAAAGTACTATTTGGACCTTGCAAGGTCCAAAACAAAAATACCCTGACCGGGCTTCCGGCCAGGGCTTTCTTTTCCAAAAGTAATTGAAAAGTGGTATAATCGCATCATAAGCAACTATGCATGATTTCGTTATGGCAAATCTTCTTGATTTCATCTCCCGCAAAAAAACGGCCCCCTCAAAGCTCAAGGTGCTTTTTGTCGCCTCCGAAGCCGCTCCTTTCGCAAAAGTAGGAGGGCTTGGCGAGGTGATGTTCGCCTTGCCCAGAGCCTTGCGCTCTCTTGGCCACGATGCGCGTGTCATGATACCGCGCTATGCCTCCGTAGACCGCGAACGCTATGCGCTCAAAATGATAGTGGAGGGACTTTTGGTGCCGACCGGCGGAGATCCCGCCAATCTTGTTTGTAATGCTTTGATGCACGAGGGCGGCGATACGGCGCCAACATACTTCCTGGAAAACCAGGAATACTACGAAAAACGCGCCAATGTCTACGGGTACGCGGATGACCCCATCCGTTGGGCGCTTTTGTCGCGGGGCGTGCTCGAATTCCTAAAACAAAGCGATTGGGTGCCGGATGTTATTGTGGCAAACGACTGGCAAACGGGGTTTATTCCAAACCTCATACACAAAGAGTATGAACACGATACGGTCATTGATACCATCGCAACCGTGTTTGTGATACATAACCTGTACCATCAGGGCTTGTTCGATCATCGCTTTGTCTCGGAAATGAACTTTGACGCGGGACAAGCCTCCATTGGCGACATATTTGCCCCAAGACTTTTGCACTTGAATGCGGTACGCCGCGGCATCATGTACGCCGACCTCGTGGTCACCGTCTCGCCCACATACGCCAAAGAGATACTCACCAAGGAATACGGCGAGGGGCTTGAGGAGCTTTTGGGCGAGCGGCGCATGCAACTCTCCGGAATCATTAATGGCATTGACTATGAGCGCCTTAATCCAAAAACCGATCCGTACATCACCGCGAAATTCGATGAAAAAACTACGCATCGCCGCAGACGCAACAAGCGCGCACTTCAGGACCGCTTCGGCCTGAAGCAAGATGATAACGCGTTTCTTGTCAGCATCGTCTCGCGCATGGACCATCAAAAAGGGTTTGATCTCATTATGGATATTGCGAATCCGCTTTTCCGAGAAACGGATATTCAGCTGGTGGTACTGGGGAACGGCGACAACAAGTATCGCCTCTTTTTCAAAGAACTTATCGAGAAACACCCAGGGCGCGTAGGAGGGCATTTCGACTTCGACCCTGTACTTCCGCACCTCATCTTCGCCGGAGCCGACGCCATGCTCATTCCATCGGCGTTCGAGCCGTCGGGCCTTACGCAAATGGAGGCAATGCGCTACGGGTGCATTCCCATCGCGCGGCGTACCGGAGGACTTGCCGATACCATCACAGACTATGACGGCGCAGATGCCGGGGATGGTTTTCTTTTTGAAGCGTTTGATTCCTGGGCGTTATTTGCCGCAATCGTCCGTGCGCGGGAAACGCATCGGCATCAGGAGATTTGGCAAGAGCTTATCACGCGGGCCATGGAAAGGGATTTTTCCTGGACGGTGTCGGCTCTGGAATACGAACGTAAACTTGTTGCGGCGATCGAATATCATAAGCGTCTTAAATAGGCGGGTATGCACTGGGCGAATTTCATCCATATCTACCAGCCCGCGGACCAGTCACGTGCGATCCTCGACGCGGTGGTAAACCAAAGCTACCGGCGGATATTTTCGGGACTCGAGAAAATTCCGTCGTTCAAGCTCACACTTAACATCAATGGAGCTCTTACCGAACTTTTGGCGCGGAATGGCTACGGCGATGTCGTGGATCTTATACGGAAACTTGCCGAGTCCGGCAGGTTGGAATTCACCGAAAGCGCCATGTATCACGCATTCCTCCCGTTTTTGGAGGAACGCGAAATAGAACGGCAGATCCGGAAAAATCATGCAGTGAACCACAAGTACTTCGGAGCGGCATACGCCCCTACGTGCTTTTTCCCGCCGGAGATGGCCTACAGCGCAAAAGTTGCGCGTGTTGTTTCTCAACTTGGGTATCAGACGCTTATCCTCGACGAGATATCAAGCCCCATCAGGAACGGAAGCGCCAAACTATTCAAAAAAACTTTCCACATCAGCGGCGCGGGAAACATCGCCGCGGTATTCCGCGAGCGCCGGATATCGAATCTGATTATGAGCTCCATTGCACGCGACCAAAAATCTCTGCAAGAGGTACTGGGCGCGGAGCAGGAAAACGATCGCTATATGCTCACCGCCATGGATGGGGAAACCTTCGGGCATCATCGGCCGGGCCTCGAAGAGCTGTTGTTTTCGGTGATGTCCTCGCAAAAACCCGAGCAGATATTCGTCTCGGAAATCGCCGAGAAGTACCCCGTGTCAGAAACTCCCCTGGCGCCCCGGGAAGCCACATGGGCTTCGGCTGAAAAAGACCTGGAGCGGGGCGTGCAGTTTTTTTCATGGAAGGACCCAAAAAACCCCGTCCACGCCCTGCAGTGGAAGTTTTTCAATTTTCTGCGCAGGAAACTTTCCCGTTCCGATGCGAAGCGCGCTCTTGATGCCTTTGACCGCGCTTCGGCCTCCGACCAGTTTTTCTGGGCCTCGGCCGAGCCCTGGTGGAGCATCGAGATGATAGAAAAAGGCGCCTGGAACATGCTTGAGGCCCTGCGTAAGATCCCGGGGATAGGAAGGGAGGGCCGCAGAGAAGGCAAGGAACTGTACCACGCGATCCTTGAGGAGGCGTTCAGACTACAAAGAAAGGGGGTCATCGAAGCGCTTGCCGGCGCGTACCGCAGTTCCGTGCGTATACCGTTCAAAGACCGCACCAAGGGAGCGGGCAAGCCGGAAGTGTATGATGCGGTCGTTGAAATGATCGGGCGCAAAATGAAGGAAGCGGCAGATGCGCGAAGTTACGAGAAAGCCATCCTGTGGCGCGATGCGCTATGGAAGCTGGAAACCCGAAACGATATATACGATGCCGTCCACGCGGTCGACCTTCTGCGCCAGGAAGTTCCCGAAGGAGAGTTGGAAAGGCTCATGGATACATATAAAGAGGCCTACGAAAAAATTCTTCCCGGCCAGCCGGAACCGCGCGGGCATTAAGGAGTTGTTGCCACATGAAACAGGATGCGTGGTGGAAACACACCGTCATATACGAGGCATACGTCGACAAATTCGCCGGCAGTTTCACCGGCTTTCGGGAAAAAATTGATTACCTTGAGAATCTCGGCATCGGCTGCATCCACGTGCTGCCGTTTTTTCCTTCCGGAGGCGTTGACGGCGGCTATGACGTCACGGATTACACGGCCGTTGACCCGAGGCTCGGAACGCTCGAAGATGCCGAGGCGTTCATTGTCAAGGCTTCAAAGCACGGCATCCGCGTTATCATCGACCTCGTACTCAACCACACGTCCGTTGAGCATCCGTGGTTCAAGGAAGCCCGCCTATCGAGGCAAAATCCCAAACGAGATTACTATCTCTGGAGCAAGAACGGCAAAGAGTATACACAAGCCCCCAATGCCTTCCCGAACATCAAGTCATCGAACTGGATTCTCAATCCAGCAACCGGAGATTTTTATTTTGCTACTTTTTACCCAGAGCAGGCAGATCTTAACTGGAAAAATCCGGCCGTTGAAGAAGAAATAATGCGCATCATGGACTTCTGGCTTGGACTGGGTGTGAGCGGATTCCGGCTAGACGCAGCGGGGCATCTCGCCAAACGCAAGGACACCTCTTGCAAAAGTCTTCCTGAAACTCACGAAATTCTCAAGCGGCTTCGCGCGTATCTCGAAACGAAGAACGCACATGCGGTCTTGCTGGCAGAGGTTCACGATACGCTCCCGCGCATGAGGGAATATTTTGGCAACGGCGATGAGTGCCACCTGGTGTATCACTTCCCGCTCGCGGAAGAAATATTCAGAGCTCTTGCAGAAAATAATATGCGAGGAGTCCCGGAAATGACCGCCGCGGCATCTTCCATCCCCGCAAACTGCGCGTGGGCTGTTTTTTTACGGAATCACGATGAGCTATCGCTTGCAACGCTTAAGGAAGATGTCCGCGACAGAGTCCTTGAGCGTTTTGACCCAGAAAGAAAACATCGGTTCGGCACCGGGCTTGCGATGCGCCTTGCAAGCTTGCTGGACGGAGATCACAAAAAAATCCTTGCGGCATTTCGCTTATTGCTCGATTGCCCCGGTTCTCCGGTTATCTATTATGGAGACGAAATTGGCATGCTCAATGCGGGTGTTTCAGGAAAAATCCCCGATACGAGAGCCTATGTCCGAGGAGCGTTCGACTGGCATGAGGCCGTTCTGCAGGAAAAGAACCCCGATGCCCTCTCCGCCGCTATCGCGCGCATGATTCGGATACGTCGCTCAACTTTCTCTTAAAATAGCCCGGACGCAGGATTTGAAACTCACTACGACAGTCCGTTGATTCTCATGGTATACTTCTTTATTATATGGTGCATATTGTAAAATTTTTTGAGCATATTGCGGAACGTCTATCGTTCTTCGGCAGGCGCAAGAAGCGTTCGGCTCGCTTTAAGGCCACGGTCATTTTCGACCCCGAAGAACTTGATGAGCCCGCGCTTCTGCCGCCCGAGTTCCGGTTCATTCTGAATCGCGAAGACATCAAGAGGGATCTTAAAGAGGTTCTTGGAAAAAAGGGAGGGGATAAGGGTATCGCGATACGGACCAAATCAAAAACTCCGGAACATGTTCTGCGCGCCATTGACCATATCGCAGTACTCACCCAGCATCGCTGTATCACCAGCTGGCTGCCACCGCTTCTGAAATTCGGAAAGCGCCCCGTATTTACGCCTTCGGATCACGCAAGGGCCAAAGAGCGCGGCATAGATCTCTATCAAGAACTTGCTTATATCGTCCAGGACGCCTCGCAGTTCAAACGTTTCATGATATTGGACGAGGAAAATATAGGCATCAACAAGGAAGAATGCGAGGTTCTTGATCGCATGAATGGGCTCTTGGTGCCGTTCAGAGCGGAGTACGCCGTAAACCGCATGGTGTTCGACAACGCGCATGAGCGCACGCATGTTGCCCAAGCCATTATTAAAGTCATGTTCGTTGTCGGCCCCATCACGCATGTTTTAGAAAAGTTTTCGCGGGGTATCGGCAAGGTATTTGCCGCTTCGGTTGACGATGTCATGTCCGAAACCGCGGAACTCATGGCTTTGCGGGGTTCCGGCTTTACATGGAAAGAGCTTGCGCGGCGAGGAAAAATTCTCATTCCGGTTTTCATACTTGCCACCTACGGAGCATTCAAGGTGGAAACGCTTATTGAACACGGATGGCTGCATCTTGCGGGAGCCGTTTTTGGCCTCTCGGCGGTTGCGCTCTCGCTCACCACGGCACTCCAGTCCATTCGCATGTATAAAGACGCGGTGCGTATGCTTGTTGCGGAAGGAAAGCTTGAGTTTGCAGAAAAAAAACCTAAAGCTCAAAAACGGGCGATTTTCTGGGAGGCAGTGAGGCAAGATTTCACCAACCCCGCGCGTCTTGGCCTGTTCCTGGGAGCATGCGCATCGCCCATCGTTTCCATGACCGTCTTTTCACTGATCCCCGGATTTGTGCATAATGGCTGGATCCTCGCCTTTCTGGGCGCTACCGAAACCATTGTTGCGGGAATCACCGTGTATCTTTCCGGGTTCATTAATGAGCGGATGTTCCGCAGAAACATTCTCAAAACCATCGCGCGTCTTCCGCGCCGCGCGTAGTACCACCAAAGTATGGCCATCACACGCCAAATAACCAAAGAACTTTTTTGGACAATGGGCGCGGACCGGGCGCTTGAAGTTTTAGCAACTTCCCCCGGCGGACTTACCGATGCGGAAGTTGAGGTGCGCAGAGTGGTATTCGGCTCCAATGAAATAAAAGAGCAAAGCCGCCTCTCCCGCGCGCAAATCATCTTTGGCCAGTTCACGAGTCCCCTCATCCTGATTCTTGTCGCAACGGGGCTCATTACGACATTTCTTCGGGAGTGGGTGGAAACCGGCGTTATCTTTGCGGCGGTACTCATCAACGCATTCCTTGGTTTTTGGCAAGAGAACAAGGCCGAGACGGTTCTGGAGCTTCTTAAATCCTATGTGCGAACCCGCGCGCGGGTGCGAAGAGGGGGGCTGGAACGCGAAGTGGATGCTGGCGAACTTATGCCCGGAGACCTTATCCGAGTTACGCAGGGAGACCGGGTTCCGGCAGACGCACGATGCATATTCGTCAACGATCTTGAGATAGATGAATCCGTACTTACCGGGGAATCCATGCCCGAAAAGAAAACAGTCGATGTTTGTCCGCAACATACGCCTCTGGCCGACAGAACATCCATGCTTTATGGCGGAACGCTTGCCGTGCAGGGTTTTGCGGACGCCGTAGTTACCGCAACGGGAAGCGAAACGGAATTTGGCAAAATCGCTTCGCTTGTTGCGCTCGCCAAAAAGGAAGCAACTCCCCTCCAGCGCGCCACCCAGCGCTTTGCAACATACGCGGGCGGGGCTTTGGGAATATTGACGGTGGTGCTTTTTGGCTTCGGAATTTATTTTGGCAAAAGCGTCTATGACATGTTCCTGGTTGCCGTGGCAGTCGGCGTCTCGGCCGTGCCCGAAGGCCTCCCGATCGCGCTTACCGTGATACTAGCCGTGGGTGTACAGCGTCTTGCGGGGCAGGGTGGCATCGTGCGCAAACTTCTTGCGGCAGAAACCCTCGGCTCCACAAGCCTTATTCTCACGGATAAGACCGGCACGCTCACCCAGGCGCGAATGGAACTTGTCGCCGTGCTTCCTTATGGCGCGGATACCGAAGAAGAAAAAACAAAACTCCTTTCCGACGCCCTGCTTAATACCGATATTGTCATAGAAAATCCTCATGACGCGCCCGCAACATGGCGCACGTTCGGCCCGGCCCTTGAAGTTGCGCTGACAAAATACGCCGCGCGGCAAGGAGTGCTTCTGCCGAAAATCCTGGAGACGACCAAGGTTTTGGACAGAGTCCCGTTCAACTCCAAGGACAAATTCTCGGCAACAGCCTTCCGGGCAGGTTCACATGTCCGCCTCGTTCTCCTAGGAGCTCCTGATATCCTGCTTCGTTTCACGCACGCATCTCCGGAAGAGCGGGAGCGCGTACTTGAGCAAATCAACGAGCGCGCTTCAACGGGTGAGCGGCTTTTGGGCGTTATCTCGCAGGAAGCGGTTTCGCACGACAAAGAAATGTTGCATCATCGGGCATTTCACAATTTTACGTTCCGCGGTCTCTTGGCTTTTCGTGACCCACTGCGCCCACACGCACGTGAGGCCATACACGAGATTGCCATGGCAGGAGTAAAAACAATCATTGTAACGGGAGACCATCAGGGAACTGCCATGGCGGTTGCCCGGGAACTTGGAATACTTAAAGAGGGCGAGACGGCTATAACCGGAGATGAATTGAAGCATATTTCCGCAGAAGATCTTGCCGCTCGCGCTCAAACAATCCGGGTGTACGCCCGCGTGACGCCCGAACAGAAGGTGTTCATTGCAAAGACCTATAAAGCACAAGGAGAAATAGTTGCCATGACGGGAGACGGCGTGAACGACGCGCCGGCTCTTCAAGTCGCCGATATCGGCGTGGCGGTAGGCTCCGGAAGCGACGTGGCGAAGGGGGTTGCGGACTTGGTCATACTCAATGATAATTTTGAGACTATTGTGAGCGCCATTAAAGAAGGACGGAGAATTTTGGAGAATATCCGCAAGGTTATTATATATCTCCTATCGAACGCCTTTGATGAATTATTGCTTATCGGGGGGTCGCTCGCCGTGGGAGTGGCGCTTCCCCTCAATGCGCTACAGATCCTTTTCGTGAACATTTTTTCGGACAGCTTCCCCGCAATTGCGCTTGCCTTTGAAGAAGGCATTGATGACATCGGGAAAAAGCCGAAACAACTCGACAAAAACCTCTTCGACAAACAGATGCGTTTTTTTATCCTGGTCATAGGAGTTTCTACAAGCGTGTTTCTGCTCGCCCTTTATCTTTTCCTCCTGCGGGCGGGATTTGCCCAGGCTCTCGTGCGAACTTTTATTTTCGCGTCTTTCGCAAGCTACACGCTTCTTTTATCCTTCTCTCTCCGGAGCCTTGAGAAAAGCATCGTACGCTACAATCCTCTCTCGAACATTCATCTTACCGCCGGCGTAGGCATTGGCCTCGGACTGACCTTCGCGGCAGTATACATTCCGTGGCTACAACGCGCTCTGGACACAGTCCCCCTTCCCCTGTCATGGCTTTTGGGAGTACTTTGTTTCGGCATAGCGAACGTCGGCATTATTGAGTTTGGCAAGTGGCTTTTCCGGAAGAAACTGCTTTAAAGAACGCTTTATTCCGAAATACGGCCGCGGGCGCGTAAGTCCACGGCTTTTCTATCGTCATATATGCTTGTTCAGGGTTTTTCTATAATTAACTAATTTTTTTGTATGAATAAGAGATATTTTTCGGTTCTTGGCAAGGGTGGAGCAGGGATTATCGTGGGCGTACTTGCGCTCTCGTCGATTGCTTTTGCGCAAAGCGTATCGCCTACCCCCACGACATCTCCTTCTCCTTCCGTTTCACCAAGCCCATCACCAAGCCCATCTCCCTCACCCAGCGCCTCACCCATACCCGGACAGGGCCGCGGCCAGGAGAAGCGCGAGGAAAAACGTGAACAGCGTGAAGAAAAACGCGAGAATCAAATAGAAAAGAAAGAAGAAAGGGCCGAGAAGCTCGATGCCCGCAGAAAGGAGAACATCCGGAAGCAGTTCAGGCAGATGAAGCATCGCTTCGAGGTGCTTATCAAGAGGCTTGAGAATCTTGCCGATCGCATAGGAGAGCGTCTTGCCAAGATGGAGGCAGCCGGTA
>JAUSGO010000040.1 GCA_030649025.1 bacterium
GCTGCCCATCTGCGCACGGTCAGCAACGCGGTGACGGTATCGGCGTTTCGGGCGGGGAGTTTTAACCGCATGTACGGGCAGATCGATCCGCAAAACCAGTATACGTATGAGGCGGCGCTCTTAAATCTCATTGAAGCCCTGCGCGATCCGGGCGCCGTTCCCTTTGAAGAGACGGAGCAGTATTTTGTCTCTGCCGTGCGGCTTGCCAATACAACAATAGACAGTCCGGATATTATGGACATTAAGCCCATGATGCGGATGGACCAGAACGAATATCTGGAAATGGCCTCTAAGTACCGCGAAATGGAAGCGGAAGCGGCAATGAAAGCGACCGAGTACAAGCTTATGTCGGTGGAGCAGACAAAAATGTACGCCCAGGACAGGAAAATGATCGATGAACAGATCGCCATGAACGAAAGAATGAGCGCAATGTCGCAAGCGGAAGCAAAAGCGGCGGAGGCGGCTTATGCCCAAGTCCTGCAGGGATTTACGGGAAGTTTATATATAGTAGCACCCAGAGCAGGCACTATTTCTACGATCATGGCAAAAGTCGGGCAATTCGTGGAACCCGGCATGCCTGTCGCGTCGCTTAATTCGGGAGACCAAAGCGAGCAATTCGTCCGCTTTCGCATACCCGGAAACGTGCGCCTGCCCGAGGTGGGTTCCGTGCTTGCCATGATGCGGCCCGGATTTCCGCAGGACGTAAAAAAGGTCAAGCTTCTCGGGGTTGGTACATCGCTTGACGCTGGAATGTTCATGGCAGACGCGGAGTTCCTGGAGAGCGTGAATTGGCCGCCGGATGCGTCGGTGCGCGTCATGGCTTCGCAAGCCTCGGACGCTCCGGTCATCAAGCTTTCATCGGTATGGTGGGACGAGGAAGGCGCACCGCATGTGTGGGGCGTGTCGCCAGGAGACCGTATCTTCGCAAAAAAGATAACCATTGGCCGGACGCTCGGTACGTTCATCGAAATATACGATGGATTGAAAAATAGCGACCGCTATGTGGTAAATCCTGAACCCGGTATCCATGAAGACATGTTGCTTGAAGACATGGCGCCGAAGGAAAGCACTACGGACAAACCCGCTGGGTCGGGCGGGCATGATGATATGGGCGGAATGGACATGTAGGGCCGCACTAACACAATACATATGTTCAATAAAATCATTTCTTGGTCACTTGGACACAAATTTGCGGTGTTGGTTCTCGCGGGACTCATGGCCGCGACGGGTTTGTGGAGCATCGCCACGATGAAGGTGGATATTCTGCCTGATATCAATAAACCGACCGTGGCGGTGTTTGCGGAAAGTCCCGGAATGGCGGCCGAAGACGTAGAACGCCTTATCTTAAACCCGCTCGAATCGGCCCTTGCCGGGGCTCCCGGCGTGGAACGGATGCGCAGTAACGCGTCTTTCGCGCAAGCAACCGTTAATCTGGAATTCGCGTGGGGCAGCGATACGCTACGCAACAGGCAAGTGGTGCAAGAACGTCTGAATCAGGCGATACTGCCCGAAGGAGTAAAGCCGGTGCTCGGTCCGTCTACTTCGCTTCTCGGAGAAATTATCTGGGTTGGCATAAATGCCCCCGACAACAACATAACCCCGATGGAGCTTCGAACATTGGCGGACTGGACCATCCGTCCGGTCCTACTCAAAACTCCCGGAGTCGCAAGTGTTTTGGTTATGGGCGGGGATGTGCGCGAATGGCAGATCAATCTCAATGCCGAGCGCCTTCGACGCTACGAATTAATGTTCGACGATGTCCGTAGGAATATCGTCAACGCGCTGACAAATAAAAGTGGCGGCCTTATCACAGAAGATGCAAAGGAATATTCAATCCGCATTTTGACCGCGCCGGAAAACGCTGCGGATCTGGCAGATATATCTATCGGCCGCAACATGATGGATGGGCGTCCTATACGCCTTGGCGATATCGCATCCGTCGTTGAGGGAGCAAGCCCCATCCGTGGCAGCGGAGCTATTGATGGCAGGGCGGGAGTCATCTTGAGGGTCATCCGGCAGCCGGACGCCCAGACGCTTGCGGTCACTGATGCGATAGACAAGGCATTTACCTCGCTAGCGCCGAGTCTCCCCGAAGGAATCAAATTACATCCGAATCTCTTCAGACAGGAGAACTTTATTCGCGCGGGACTGCGCAATGTGGAGGGGGCTCTTAGAGACGGCACGATATTCGTCATCCTGGTGCTCATCATCTTTCTTATGAATGTGCGGATGACCCTAATCACGCTTACGGCCATACCGCTTTCTATCCTTGCGACCGCGATTGTATTCAAGGCGTTCGGGTTCTCGGTGAACGTCATGACCTTGGGCGGCGTCGCGGTTGCGGTTGGCGAGTTGGTAGACGATGCCATTGTTGACGTGGAAAACATTTTCCGCCGTCTGCGTCTGTGGATGCACGGCGGCAAGAAAGAAAGCCGGGAACAGGTGGTATTACATGCTTCGCAAGAAGTCCGTAACTCCATCGTGTACGCGACCATTCTGGTCGCGGTGGTATTCCTGCCGATATTCTTCATGCCCGGCATCGAAGGCCGGCTTCTTATTGCGCTCGGGTCCGCATATCTGGTATCGCTTTTTGCGTCGATGATGGTGTCGCTTACGGTAACGCCGGTTCTCTCCGCGCTCCTGCTTAATGACGGGTCCCTATACAGACACAAGCAGGAAACAAGAGTCGTACAAAAAATAAAGGAATGCATTGCTCCGTGGATACATTGGTGTATCCGTAACATAAAAATCTTGGTCACCGCTACCATCGCGGCGCTCGTTCTTACGGCGGGAATGTATTTCTTTGCGGGCAAAGAAGGAATTCCCCCGTTCAATGAGGGGTCTATGGTGGCGATGGTCTTTTTGCCGCCGGGAACGGCGCTCTCCACCACTAACGCCTACATGGTAAAGCTTGAACATGCGCTTCTGCAGGTAAAGGGTGTACGACAAGTAAGCAACATCGCCGGACGTGCTCCGGCCGATCCCCATGGAGGGAGCGCAAATTCCAGCGAAATGCAGATTGCGCTTGAGGCGGGATACGAACATGAGCGCGAGCTGATGATGCGAGAAATACAAACGGTGCTGGACCGTTTCGGCAACGCGGACTTCAGCCTGGGACAGCCGATCACGCATAGGGTTGAAATGATCCTTTCGGGCGTACGCGCGCCCATTGTTGTGAAAATCTTCGGGGACGATCCGGCCGCTATGGAACGCGCCGGCAAACTGGTTGTTGCCGAACTGGGAAAACAGCCGGGCATCGCGAATGCCCGCATACAGCAAAATACCGTCGTTCCCGAATTCCGCATCTATGTCGACCGGAATCGCCTTGCCGAATACGGATTGTCTCCGGGCGAGGTTGCTAATGATCTGGAGATGGGCCTTATGGGAGACAATCTCGGACAAGTCCGTCTTGGTGCGGCTTCGGTAGACGTTGTTGCGCGGTATGACGCGGAATCAAAAGGCACGATGGCTTCTTTGCGAGACCTCGCCTTGCCGTATATGGGCGCCCAATCTTTGGGCAGCGTCGCCGATGTTCGGGTAGAGGGCGGACGCAACAGCCAGGATCATGAAGGCGGAAAGCGGGTGCTTGCGGTCTCGGCAAACTACCAAGGAACCGATGTGGTCGGCGCGGTGGACCGGGCAAAAGCCGCAATCGAATCGCAAAGACTTCCCCTTGGCGTAATACTTTCCTTCGAAGGAAACTATAAGAGCCAAAAAGAAAGCTCGCGGCAGCTGGCATTGATATTCATCTCCGGTATATTCATGATCTTTGGAGTTTTGTACAGCGCCTTTACGTCCGTGCCGATTGCACTGCTCGTCATGACCAACATTCCCACGGTGCTTATCGGCGGGATGATCGGCGTTTGGCTTACGGGTGGGTCGGTGAGCTTGGCGCATCTTGTCGGGTTCATTTCGCTTGCAGGCATTGTTTCCCGGAACGGCATCATGCTTATCGGGCGGAGCCTCGCGCTGGTGCAAAAAGAGAGTTTACCGTTCACACCGGATACCATAGTTAAGGCAACGCTTGACCGCGTAACTCCGGTGCTGATGACCTCCCTGGTAACGGCGCTCGCGCTGATCCCCTTGCTTATCTCCGGCTCCGAGCCGGGCAAAGAGATGCTACATCCGCTGGCGGTCGTGATATTCGGAGGGCTTGCTTCCTCCACAATTATTTCGCTGTTCCTGACGCCCGCATTATTTTACCGCTTTGGTAAAAAGGCGGCGGAACGGGCAGCAACGGAGGAAACATCGTCAGGATTCTAATCCCGTTAGAAGCCGCGATCGCCATTCTCAATAAAAATAATCTTAATCCGATGTGTTATCGTAGTCATAAAAATTATTTTGCAGGCTCGCCCCGTTAGAGATTCCCGCGTAAGCCGGGACAGGAATCCAAGATTCCTTATCTCTAACGGGGCTCGTATTGGTCGCGATCTGCTTCTAACGGGATGAAAAATATTTATCACGGGCGCGAACCCCCACACTGATCGTGGTTGGGAATCCGAAAGATTCCCCCATGAAGCTAATCGTGTTGAGCATGTTTCATAGATTAGTGTGGTGGTGAACCGCCACGCACAAAGGTCGCACGAAACCCAGTTATTCATTAATTAAAAAATCACTATGAAAAATATAACAATAGCTCTTGCAATACTTATTGCCCTTAGTATCGGCGGTGCCGCCGGCTATTCCTTCGGAAGGGGCGCTAATGATGGATCCGCCGAGAACAAGGAGTTGCAAGATTCCATCACGATGATGAAGGAACAATCGGCAACCATAGAAAAAATGGGAGAAATGATGAAGTCGGCGGGAGAGGCAATGCAGACGATGGGCCTGAAGTATAATGATGAGGAGGCAGTAATGAAGGGAAGGGATTTGGAGGCGGTCGGCGCAAAATATATGGGAGAGAATGAGGCCCAGGAGGGTAGCGGCTCCATGAAACAGATGATGAAGTAAAAGACCCATCCGAGAATTCGAACCAGAATATTTGAGCCAAGACTAGGGCGGGGCGACCCGAGTAGTTCGAACACTATTACCCCCGCAGGATTGAGCGCCCGTTCGAAAGACCGGGCGCTCTAAGTTTTCCGATTCATTTTTTAGGACATAGGGCCGAGTGACGGCAAAGATGGCTCTCTTAGTCGGTAGGGAGGCTCATCTGAGAAAAAGAGAGCTCCTTTTGAGAAATTTGGACACTGGCCTTGACGGTTTTCGGCTATATGATATAATATCCCCTTGTACTTTGACACCTAAATTAGGGGCATAACATGCCAAAAAAGGGAGGATACATGAAAATCAGAATGACGCTTTTCGCGTTCGTTTTCTCGTTTTTGCTTTCGGCGGCTTTCGCAATGGACGGCAAGATGGGAACTTACACCGTTAAAGCAGGAGACGACGTAGTAAACGTCGCCTTCTACTTGAGAAAGGTAGAAGGCGTGAATATTGCGCGTCTTCGTGAATGGAATCCTGGTCTTGGTACGTCAATAAAGGCGGGGCAGGTTATTTTCTATGAAATACCTGACGCATCTCCGAGACCGGCGACCAAGGAAGAAATACGTCTAGAAATTGATCGGGCGATAGGCAATTTTCCAAAACCACAACCACCGGCGGTTAACGTCGGGGCAGGCGTGCCGTTGATAGATTGGGTGATTTTCAGCTGCTTTATCCTAATCACCGCCGTCGCGATGTTCGCAACGAGGGAGAAGTCGGAACAAGGCGCTTCCGGAAAGAATGGTGGCGTCCTCGTCAATCCCACTCCAACGGATTTGCGAGCAGCGAAACTTCCGCATGGGGTGGTCTACGCACTTCTGCGGGAGGGCAGGAGTTACCGTGGCGTTGCCAAGCTTGTTGGAGGAAAGCCGATGATTTATTTTGACGGAGAAAAGAATTCTCCGATTGGTCCGGAACATGCCATGCGGCATGCTTTGAAGTTGGCCGGTGTCAATAAAAATCCGGCCATGACGCAAACTGTAAACGTTGTACCGACGACAAACTGAACTGCGAACCCGAGGATAGCCGCGAAAGGACCTTTTTCAAAGCATAATCGTGCAAAGCGGATCATCGCCGGTAAAACGGGATGGTTGCGCAGAGATGCGATTGGCATGAAGAATGGTTGCGGCCAGCAAATTCTCAATTTGAGAGCAAAGCGGATCATCGCCGGTAAAACGGGATGGTTGCGCAGAGTTCTGGATATACATTGAGGAAGCCGGTTGCCGCGAAAGTCCGGGTTTAGAAAGGAGGAGGTATGCACCACTATGGAGCAAGATCGGAACCGACAAAGATGCCAAAACGGCATCGTCGAACGCAGGAAGACGAGAGGATGGGTAGGCAGATTGAGTGGTTTTTGATAATTTCTATCCCTACTCTTTTCTTTCTTGCCCTAGTTTCTGCTTTTGGGCTCAACACAATCCGCTTCGTCAATAGTTTTATGTCCAAAACAAAACAGGAACCGGTGGTTGCGGCGCAACTACAAATGCTTCCTCCGTCAAAAGAGGTCGGCGTATCCGAGAAAATCTCTGAATTTTATTCTCTGGTCTCTCTCGTGGGTGAGGGGTGTGTTGACGGTTTTGAGGTTTATGTATCCAAGAGCGGAGACACCCTCTCAAAGGTCTCAAAAAAGAAGCTCGGCGACTACTCGCGTTACATGGAGATCGCCGATGCAAGCGGCATCGAGGATCCCGACGTACTTGGCATCGGAAAGGAACTGCGCATCCCGTGCGTCACCGGAAATTCCATCGGCAACACTGCAAAGGTTTATGAAGGCAAGGCACCGATCAAGCGTGACGACCTCAAGCCCAACGCGAAGCCGAGACCCCCTCTTCGCCGCAACATTAAAGAGGGCTCTCCTCACTCGCTTTTGCTGGCGAGCAAGTCAGTTGAGAAGCGATCGTCGCCGGAATCTTCTGAACTAAATGTCGTAGAAAATGAGAGCAAGGAGGTCCAAGTTTCTACTGAAACCGGGGGCTCTCTCATCGTAAGCGTCCATGGAGGAGTGCAGGGCACAAGCAGGGCAGACAAGAAAGAAGTAAGAGTAATCACGATCGGTTCGTTCGATCCGCCAACGAATTCGCACAAGACCTATTCTGCGTCGGTAAATTTAGATAGCTTTTGAGGATTTTGTCCGATCCAGTATGGACATCAAGAGACCAGCAAGAATGGTCTCTTTTTTTAGCTCTTTGGTTATGGATTGACATGCCCCGCTTTCTTGATATGATGCCTGAAGAAAATCACATTCTCGGAGGATACTTTGAAAACCAAACCCATCAAGGGCAAGAAGTGGAGCGATAAAGCGTCGCTGGGCAAGATACCCAATCCGTCGAGCCACGGATACGAAATAAAGATAAGAAATCCGGAAATCACGTTTTTGGGCGCAAGAAACCAGCCCGATTACGCTACGGCCTTCGTCACCTTCTACCCGCGCGATACGGTCATCGAGCTGCGGTCTTTGAAGATCTACTTCCAGCAATTTCGGGTCAAAATCATCTCGTACGAGCGGCTTATCAACGTCATCTACGACGACCTCATGGCCGTGTACAAACCCGCGCGTCTGCGCATTGTCATGACGCTCTCTCCTCGCGGCGGCATCTCTTCGCGCCTCACGGTAGATTCCGACTGGAAGGTGCGCGGCGGAAAGGAAAAGTTCCGCGATTGGGTCGGCCAGCCCGACGAATGGTAAAGCTTTCCCGCTCCGTGCACGGAGCGGATTTTTGATGTTTCGTCTGAAATTTCTGCAGGAAATTTCAGCTACGAAACGAAACCCCGTACCAATTCTCCAATAGGACTCTGTATGGCACAGCTGGAAGCCGCCAGGCGTCACCGTGAAAATGACTTTTGTATACCACGGTTTGCCG